>QNER01000207.1 GCA_003646175.1 Candidatus Parabeggiatoa sp. nov. 1 | reverse complement strand
CCACCACTGGGGAACTCAAAATCATCGACTTTGGGATTTCAACTCAAATTAAAGCGCAATATCTGACGTTAAAAAACCCCAATGTGCTAGAAGGCACACTGGCGTATATGTCGCCAGAGCAAACAGGGCGAATGAATCGCGCCTTGGATTATCGCACCGATTTTTACTCGCTAGGCGTCACTTTTTATGAACTGTTCACCGGCAGACTTCCGTTTGAAACAACCGATTCATTGGAATTAGTCCATTGCCACATTGCCAAAACCCCCACGCCCGTTTGTGAAATCAATTCCGACGTGCCACCTATCATCTCCGACATCGTGATGAAGTTGATGGCAAAAAATGTTGAATACCGTTATCAATCGGCCATTGGTTTAAAATGGGATTTGGATAAATCTCTTGAAACCTTCAACGGTTTTGGAAACCTTCACGATTTGAGCTTTAGATTGGCACAAAACGACTTTTCCGGCCAATTTAAAATTCCGCAAAAACTATACGGCCGAGAAAACGAGATCAAAACGTTATTGCAAGCCTTTGAACGTGTTGCAAATCCCCCGCACTCCCCGGTTGATAAAGGCGGAACTGAACTTATGTTAGTTGCCGGTTACTCAGGCGTCGGTAAATCCGCGTTAGTACATGAAGTCCTCAAAGCCTTAACTGAAAAGCACGGATTTTTTGTGGCCGGCAAATTTGACCAATACCAACATCATGTTCCCTATTCGGCTTTGACTCACGCCTTCAATGAATTTTGCAATTACTTGCTAACAGAAAGCCCGGAACAGTTAAAGCAATGGCAAAAAAAGCTCTTAACGGCCGTTGGGCAAAATGGGCAAATCTTAATTAATATGATTCCTCATTTAGCGTTAGTGATAGGCAAACAACCGGCCATTGCCCAAGTCAGCCCAAGCGAGGCGCAAAACCGCTTTTATCTGGTTTTTCAAAACTTTATGCGTACCATCTGCCAAAAAGATCATCCGCTCGTGCTGTTTATAGATGATTTACAATGGGCCGATTTCGCGTCTTTAAATCTGTTAAAAACCTTAATAACAGACACAGACAACCAATATCTCTTAATCATCGGCGCTTACCGGGATAATGAAGTAGACGCTACCCATCCATTGATGATGATGGTAGAAGAACTCAAAAAAGCGGATGTCACGCTCAACCACATCCAATTACAAAACCTCTCTTACCAAGATGTTAAAACCTTAATGACCGAAGCCTTAAAATCGCCCCAAACTTCCCCCTTTCATAAACGGGATTCGGGGGGGATTTTAACTGATTTGGTTTACGAAAAAACACAGGGCAACGCCTTTTTTACCCATGAATTTTTGAATTCTTTGTATGAAGAAGAATTATTGTTTTTTGATGCCAAGGAGCTCAAATGGCAATGGGACATAGAAAAGATAGCCACAAAAGACTTGACAGATAATGTAGTGGAATTGATGGCCGGTAAAATAGAAAAATTGCCGGCTGAAACACAACAAGCCTTAAAGTTGGCCGCCTGTATAGGTAGTCAATTTGATTTGCATACTTTATCTATTATCCATCAACAGTCACAAAGTACCACTTTGACGCATTTGTTGGAGGCATTGAAAGAATGCTTGATACTTCCTTTGGATAGTCATTATAAGTTGGTTGAAATGAAATCAACCGAGGAAGAAGCCAAAGTGCGTTTTAAATTTCAACATGACAGAATACAACAAGCCGCTTACTCTTTGATAACAGACACCAAGCACTCAGCCATTCACCTGCAAATTGGTCGTTTGTTGTTAGCGCATACCGCTGAGTCAGAATGGGAAAACAACCTCTTTGATATTGTGAATCAATTCAATAAAGGGCGCGAGTTAATTGAAGAGACTGATGAGAAACTGAAATTATCGCGCTTGAATCTCTTAGCGGGTAAAAAGGCCAAAGCTTCCACAGCTTATGCCTCTGCCATACGCTATTTTACCATCGGCATGGAGATTCAAAACCCCAATGACTGCTGGACAGCAGACTATGAATTAGCTTTCGCGCTGCATAAAGAAAGGGCCGAGGCTGAATATTTAACGGGCCATTTTGAGCAATCCGAAAAACGGGTTAATCAGATTTTGGCACAGGCAAACTCGGCCTTACACCAGGCGGAAGTCTATAACCTATTGATTTTGCAGTACACGATGCAAAGCAAATTACCTCAAGCCATTATCGCGGGTAAAAAGGCGCTTTCGCTGTTAGGTATCAACTTGCCGGAAGATGACTTATTACAAACAGCACTGAAGGCTGAACTGGCTGCTGCCAAAGACAATTTGGGCCCTAAAACCATTGCGTCTTTGATTGATGAACCTGAAATCACCCTACCAGAACAAAAAGCGGCCCTCAAATTACTCATGAATATGCACCCCTGTACCTATTTTTTTAATCAACCCTTGTACCAATTCATTTGTGTGAAAATGGTCAATATTGCTCTCAAAAATGGTCAGGCGGTAGAATTAGCTAAGGGCTACGCAACTTATGGCAATATCTTGGCAAGACTTGGGGATTATCAAACCGGCTATGAATTTGGGTTGTTAGGACTCAAACTGAGCGAAAAGTTCAATGACTTATCCCAGAAATGTAAAGTGTGTTTTACGATTAACAACTTTTTACATCATTGGGTTAAACCCATTAGACAAGGAGTCGTCATCAATCAAGAAGGCTATCAAAGCGGCTTGGAGGCCGGTGATTTAGCTTATGCCGGCTACAACTTTGTACCGCTATCAACACACCTCTTCTATTGTGGTGAAAATATGGATAAAATTCGTTCAGAGTTATCCAAATTTTTAGCGTTCGGGCAAAAAACAAAAAATAATATGGTAATTGAGATGGCTTTAGCGTGTCAACTGGTTGCCTTAAATTTAAGCGGACTGACTCGGGATAAATGGTCTTTTCACACTGACGAGATGACAGAAGCGCAATATCTCGAAACCAGTCAGTCACATAAAAACGCCTTTGCCTTATGCTGTTTTTATATTCTGAAATCTCAGATTCTCTATTTGTATGGCAAGCCCACTGAAGCACTTAACGGCATTTTAGAAGCTAAAAAGCGATTGGCTTTTGTTCAAGGCTGTTTTCCGATCACTGAATATTATTTTTATGACTCGCTTATCCGAGCAGCACTTTATTTAGAAGCTGACGATGCAGAAAGAAAACAATATTGGCAACAACTCGAATCCAATCTTGGGCAGATGAAAATCTGGGCCGATAATTGCCCTGAAAATTTTTTGCACAAATACCTTTTGATTGCCGCAGAAAGGGCGACTTTGTCCGGTAAGGATTTAGAAGCGATGGATTTATATGATCAAGCCATAGAATCGGCCCGCAAAAATGAATTTATTCAGAATGAAGCCTTGGGCAATGAACTCGCCGCGCGGTTTTGGTCCAAAAAAGGCAAAGCAGAATTTGCCCAACTTTACCTAAAAAAGGCCCACTATGGCTATCAACTCTGGGGAGCGGTAACCAAAGTCAAGGAATTAGAAGAAAAATATCCCCAACTGGGATGCAGGAAAAACGTCAGCAATAACCAAACAACCACCACGTCGGAGGCGAGAATCACTTCGGTCCCAACTCAACGGCGTCCGTCTAATTGGTTGGATTTGAACAGTGTGGTGAAGGCCTCTCAAACCCTGTCTGGGGAAATTGAGTTGAGTCGGCTATTAGAAAAAATGATGCTAATAGTGATTGAAAATGCCGGGGCCGAAAAAGGTTTTTTATTACTGCCTCAAAATGAGCAATGGTTTATCGAAGCCGAAGGGCATGTTGATAATCCAGAGGTTACCGTCTTGCAATCTATTCCCGTCAATCCCCCCGAAACAGGGGAAAGGGGACAGGATAAACGCGCAAGGCGCGAGGATAAAGGGACAAAAGCCCAAGCAGAAATAAATTTTTCTGAATCCTTACCCCCTTCTCCTACTCCCTTTCCCTTAGCTCATCAAAAAGGGGAGATATCAGTGCCGGCAAACATCATTCACTATGTGGCTCGGACTCAAGAAAATATCGTTTTGCACGATGCCACCCAACAGGGCCAATTTAGCCGCGATCCGTATATTGCCAAACAACGTCCCAAATCGGTATTATGTACGCCGCTAGTCAATCAAGGCAAACTCACCGGTATCTTGTATTTAGAAAACAACTTGACGAGTGGGGCTTTTACGCCAAAGAGACTGGAAGTGCTTAGTCTATTATCCTCGCAAATCGCCATTTCTATTGAAAATGCGAAATTTTATAACGAGTTACGAGAAAGCGAGCGCCGGTTGACTCAATTCCTAGAGGCCATGCCGGTGGGCGTAGCCGTGCTTGATGCCAGCGGTAAGCCCCACTACACCAATCAAAGGGCACAACAGATACTTGGCAAAGGCGTTGCCCCCGATGCCACTCGTGAACAACTCCCAGAGGTTTATAAAGTCTATCGTGCTGGAACCAATCAACTGTATCCCACGGAAAAGTTGACCATTGTGCGAGCGTTGCGGGGCGAAAGTGCAACCCTTGATGACTTGGAAATCCATCATCCCGATAAAATTATTCCCCTTGAAACACGGGGAACGCCAATCTTTGATGACAAAGGCAACGTTATCTACGCCATGTCCGCTTTTCAAGACATCACCGAGCGCAAACAAGCGGAAGCCAATAAAATTCGTCTCGCCCAAGAGCGTGAAGCCAAAAATGTGGCCTTGCGAATGAACAATGAAATTGAGGCTAAAAACCAAGAATTAGCCAAAGCACTACACCAATTGCAAGCCACCCAACAACAATTAGTCGAATCCGAAAAAATGGCCGCGCTAGGCCATCTCGTCGCCGGCGTTGCTCACGAAATCAACACGCCTGTCGGCGTTGGTGTCACCGCCGCCTCGCAACTGGACAAACTCACCAAAGACATAGCCGCGTTGTATAAAAGTGGCAGCATGACACGGGCGAATTTAGAAAAATACTTAAACACCGCCCACCAAAGCAGTGTGCTTATATTGAAAAATTTACAACGTGCCGCACAATTGACGAAAAGTTTCAAACAAGTCGCGGTTGATCAATCCAGTGAACAACAGCGGACGTTTAGTATCAAAGACTACCTCAATGAAATTGTGATTAGCTTAAAGCCCGAATTCAAACGCACAAAGCATCAAATTTCGATTGAGTGTGATGAGCAGATTAGGCTTGAAAGCTATCCTGGTGCCTTTTCTCAAATCATCACCAATTTGATAATGAATTCGTTAATACATGGTTTCCAAGAACGGCCGACCGCCGGACAGATAACTATTAGTGCCAGTCTCGGCCAAATTTCCTCCAACACACCCCGAAATCCCCTCTCCAGAAGGGACGGCAATTCCCCTGTTGAGAGGGATCGAGGGTATGTTGAAAGCGACTCGCCGGTTGAGAGGGGTGGGGGGTATATTGAAGGCGACTCGCCGGTTGAGAGGGGTGGGGGGTATGTTGGAAAAGAATTAATCTTGCGCTACTCTGACAATGGCAAAGGCATCCCCGCTGAAATTATCAATAACATTTTTGAGCCATTTTTCACCACTAATCGCCAAGGCGGTGGTACTGGATTAGGACTACATATCGTTTATAATTTAGTCACGCATAAATTGAACGGCACTATCCGTTGTGAGAGTGTTGTTGATTTTGGCACAACTTTTATACTAGAAATTCCACTTTCATTAGGAGGGACTTGCAAAACGCCTTAGCAAGTTGTTCAGATAAATCAGTGAAAAAACCTCGCTATCGTTTTTCAGAGAATCATTTTTTTTGCAACAAGCCAATAGCTAAAGCAATTGTCTAAAAGCTCAAGTACCCTAAAGGGTACTGTTCCAAGTTAGTAGGCTTTAGCCTACTTGAGCTTTTTTCTTAACGTGAGTTCGACTTTAAATATCAATGGCTTATAAAATTATTAGTTATATCAATTATTTAGTTATAATGGCTTAATTATCAATCAGTTAAAAAAAAACCCATAATCTGTACTTACTTCTTCCAGTTGATGGCCCACAAATATTCGGTTTTAACATACTAATGCTAAGGGTTTAATCTGAAAAAATTCCTTTTTAATCAATTAATTGTCATCAAATAATTGATTAAAAGATTTGAAAAGTCGAACTCACGTTCTTAAGGATTTATCCCTAGACTTTGAAATATCTGAATATCTATAGGAAGCCAAACTTATATCGCGTAGCGAAGAATAATGTTATCTCGCTTCGCTCGTTACTGCGCGAAAGAGCGCCGCTTAAGCGAGATCAACCTCGGAGGTTTTTAACCGGATGAAAAACTATAGCGCCAATATACTAGACACTTGAAGAAGTTTTTGTCATGTCTCATCCCGACGATCCCTTTGATCCCTTTGAACGGAGGGAACTTGAACTTGAACTTGAGAAATATTGAGCCATGAAAACCAGATTTCGTATCTGTCGAAATGACAAAAAGCGCAATTTGAGCCATGAAAACAAGGTTTCTCGCGTAGCGAGAAATGACACGCTCCGCGAGAAATGACAAAAAGCGTAATTTGAGCCATGAAAACCAGATTTCTCCTCAAGATTGAAACCGCCTGATTTATCGGCCCAACTCATTGATAAATCTGGCCGACTCCAACATCAGTTGGAATGACAAAATTGTATTAACGTGAGCTCGGCTTTATTTTTCTTGCTTGTTATATAAATATTATGTTAATCAATTAGTTGATTGCAATTAATTGATTAAAAATAAATTTTTTAATATTAAACCCTTAGCATTAATACGTGAATAACCTTATTTGTGGGCCATCAACTGGAAGAAGTAAGTACAGCTTATGTGTGTGTTTTTTAACTGATTGATAATTAAGTCATTATCATTAAATAATTGATATAACTAATAATTTTATAACCGGCCTTGATATTTAAAGTCGAACTCACGTTATTAGGATAACGAAAAAAGTTATATACTGCACACGAGTATAAATTCAAAAAATCGTAAGACAGATAATCTGCTCAAGGAATATATTTATGACTCAGCGAAAAGACAAGCCACTTTTCCAAAATGATGCCGCCCATAAATCCTCACCAGAAACGGAGGATGGTAATCTTTTTGCATCAAATCACGCCGATGAGTCTGAACTTTTCCCAGACGATGCTGCACAAGACAAGGCTAACGACTCTCCGCTTTTTTCAGACGATGCTGCACAAGGCAAGGCGGCCGATAACTCGCCGCTTTTTGCCGAAGATAAGGCCGATAAGCCCACAGACGATGATATTTTGGCAACAGACAAGGTGAATACGCTCTCGCAAACTACCCAGAATGATGCGCTATTGACGGCCGCCGAGGTGCTATCACAGGATACTTGGAAAATGCTAATCGTTGATGACGAAGAAGATGTCCATCAAGTGACACAATTGTTATTGGATGATTACGTCTATCAAGGCAAACCGTTGGCACTTTTCAGTGCCTATTCTGCCAAAGAAGCTAAGGCATTACTCGCCGAGCATCCTGATATTGCCGTCATACTCCTAGATGTCGTCATGGAAAGCAACGATGCCGGCTTGCGATTGGTACGCTATATACGTGAAACACTCAAAAATGGCTTTGTCCGCATTATTCTACGCACCGGTCAACCCGGCTATGCACCAGAAGAAGATGTGATTATCGAATACGATATCAACGATTACGCCAATAAGACTGAATTGACTAGCCAAAAACTTTTAACCTTGACGACAGCCAGTTTACGCGCTTATGCCTTGGTTTTGACCCTCGAAACCTATCGGCAAAATTTGGCGGAAAAAGTCGCGGAACGAACTTGTGAACTTCAACATAAAAATGAAGAACTTACCGCACTCAACTGTGAGTTATTGAAACTTAATCAGGACAAGAATGAATTTTTAAGTATGGCCGCCCATGATTTAAAAAATCCACTGTTCGCCATTACCGGGTTAGCTGAACTCATTCAACTCTCTATTGATGACTTATCTATGGAGACTATAGAGGAGTTTATCAAAGAAATCACTGAACATGCACAAATGATTGCCACCACTTCGCAGCAAATGTATGAATTAATAACCAATTTACTTGATGTCAATGCGATAGAGTCTGGCAAACTCAAGCTCTCACTGAAGAAACTCGATTTACGTCAGTCGCTGCAAACGGTTGTGAAGAATTATCTCCAACGAGCGAAGGCAAAAGACATTCACTTGCAAATTCAATCTCCGGCGCAAGAATATCCTATTTTGGCCGACAAGATTGCTATACGTCAAGTCTTGGAGAATCTCGTTTCCAATGCCATCAAATACTCACCCCCCCAAAAAAGTGTGATTATACGCCTCACTCAAAATGAAAACGAAGTGTTATGTGAAATACAAGACGATGGCCCCGGCCTGGATGAGGAAGAAATCGTGAAATTATTTTGTAAATTCAGTCGATTAGGGAAAAAAACCACGGGAGGAGAACATTCAAGCGGCTTGGGTTTATTCATCGTCAAAAAATTAGTCGAAGCCATGAATGGCAAAGTCTGGTGCAAAAGTGAATTAGGAAAGGGCGCAACGTTCATTGTTGAATTTCCATGGCGAATGGGCAATAGGTAATGGAAAAAAAAGGTCATGAGAAGGTATAATTATACTTAGCACCGCTAAAAGTTAAGTTGCGTTTTTGCCAGAGCCGTCACACCCCCCTTGCATCCTAATCTTTGCACATAATTCAGTATGTTATACTTTGCACCGATCTCGGAATCAGTTTTTGCTCCGCAAAAACTTTTGCCTCGATCACAAATTGCGCTTTTGGAATGAAGACAGACGGAGAAATCTTGGGCGTTGAGAGTGAGACATGACAAAAAAGCTCCGTTTATGACAGTGTTCAGTATATTGAAAATAATATAAAAATAATTTTTCGGCCGGCCTCGTTAATGACTGACTCACTTATCTTTGAATTAATTAATAATTAATAATTAAGGGTGTGTCCCACTTATCCTTTCAACGGAAGAGTTGTCTTGCCGCTTTAAAGGTAAAGTTTCTTAGTCAGGCACGGTTTTCTTTCTTGATTTGGTAAGTTTTTGCCAATGGCCTACCATAAAATAAATAAAAAAGACAAATTTAAAATTTAAAACTTTTTATAAGTCTTTGTTCATTCTTCATTCTTCATTTTTCATTTTTTTAGGGCCAGGTTGGCGAATATTTGATTGATGGCCCTATCGATAAAAACTTGCTACTTGAACATGCGGGACACACCCATAATGCGAATATCTCGCTATTAATGAAAAATGAAGAATGAACAAAGATGTCATTTCGACTTAGTGAGAAACCTTATAAAATCACTTATCAATAAGACGTTTTTATAAGTCATTGATTTTTTATGATTCAATTCAACCCTTAATTCGCATTCCTAAATCCCCAGACGTAAGGGGACTTTCTGCGGTTTGACTTCCCTCTTGATAGGGGGGGTGCCCCAGGTAGTTACACTGGCTTTAATAATACTTACCGAAGGGGCTAATAGAGGTTTTAAAGTTATACTAGACACCGTCATTCTAAAGTTTTTTGTCATGTCTCATCCCGACTCTGGAGGGAACTTGAGAACACGCTCAGCCATGAAAACAAGATTCTGGCGAAAAAAGAAATGACTTTCAGCGCAATTTGCAAAGTATAGCCCCAAGGGGCGATATTAATTAATATAGCCAAGGGCAACGCCCTTTTTAAAGGTGTAACTACCTGGCTTTGGGTTCGGAATGACAAAAGTCCCTTTGATCGGAGGGAACTTTATGCCCGTGCTGAGCTAAGTATACGTTTACCTTTAAAAATTGGCTAAAATGAGATAAAAAACCAGATGAATCAAGAATATAAAAAAATTTCTCCACACGACGATGAATTGTTTGCACCAGACAACCTCGTTTTTCAGGACGATGAAGCTCTGTTTGCTCAAGACGAAGCCACTTCGTCCTCCCAAGAAGAAAACTCGTGGGAAGTCCTGATTATTGATGACGAAGAGGATGTTCATCAGTTGACACGTTTTGTGTTAGAAGATTATGTTTACCAAGGCAAGAAATTAAATTTTGTCAGTGCCTATTCTGCTCAAGAAGCTAAGGCTTTATTTGAGCAATATCCTAATGTGGCTATTGTCCTCTTGGATGTCGTCATGGAAACCAACGATGCCGGCTTGAAATTGGTCAAGTATATTCGTGAAACACAGCAGAATCACTTTGTCCGTATTATCCTACGCACGGGGCAACCCGGTTATGCCCCCGAAAAGCAAGTGATCCTGAAATACGACATCAACGACTACAAAAATAAGACCGAATTGACCGATCAAAAACTT
>QNER01000206.1 GCA_003646175.1 Candidatus Parabeggiatoa sp. nov. 1 | reverse complement strand
TGATGCGCTTAACCTTGAGCAAGTGCAATTTGTGTTGGCACACGAAGCGTTGCATTGTGCGTTATCCCATTTTGCGCGCCGTCAACATCGCAATAAATACCGTTGGGATTTAGCCTGTGATTACGCGATTAATCCACTGCTACATAAAGATGGTTTAACGCCACCGCCGGGTGTGTGGGTAGATGAAAGCCATGAAGGCCTGACGGCGGAAGAAATTTATCCGACGATTGATGAAAACAATACGGATGAGCCAATGGATAGGCACATTTATGAAGGCGAACAACAAGGGCAAGCCGATGGACAATGCAGCAGTCCGACTGAACAACCCAATGAAGCGGGCGATAAGCCGGGACAAACCTGCGAACAGAGCGGCCAAAATCAACCGCAACCGGATCAAGGGCAACCAGAACCACAGCCGGGCGGTGCTTCGCAACCGCCCCCGTTAACCGACACGGAACGCCAAAACCTTGAAGCCCAATGGCAACAACGCCTCGCTGGTGCAGCGCAACAAGCGTTACAAGCCGGTAAACTGGGTGGCGCGATGGCACGTTTGGTTGATCACCTGTTACAGCCGCAATTACCATGGCGCATGTTGCTGGCACGTTATCTGACCATGACGGCGCGAGATGACTATACCTATATGCGTCCCTCCCGGCGGGATGAAGGAGCGGCGATTTTTCCCAGCCTACGCAGTGCCCAGTTAGAAATCGTGGTCGCCATCGATACCAGCGGCTCAGTCAGTGATAAAGAAATCGCCCAATGTGTTGCCGAAATCAATGCGCTGAAAGGCCAAATGCAAGCGCGAATCACTTTTTTGGCGTGTGACGCAAAACTGGCGGACGACGGGCCTTGGATTTATGAACCTTGGGAAAACTTTACCGCCCCACATGAATTTACCGGAGGCGGTGGCACTTCTTTTAAGCCCGTCTTTGAATATGTTGAGCGAGAAATGCAACCACCTGATTTACTGGTGTATTTTACCGACGCGGCCGGTGAATTCCCTGAAATTGTGCCACCTTATCCGGTGATTTGGCTAGTCAAAGGCAAAGAAAAAGTACCTTGGGGGCAGCGAATTCAATTGAATTAGGCCGGTTAGAAACCTTCAAGGTTTTGGAAACCTTGAAGGTTTTGCCCTATTATCAACGTCAGCGAGCAACTCTATCCAATGCACCACCGGTATAGCGGCAACTGAAGCGAGATGCGTCAAGCAACCAATATTGGCAGTTGCGATAAGTTCTGGGCTTTCACTTTTTAACGCGTAGATTTTAGCTTCTAACAGTCGCTGGGATAGCCCCTCTTGTAAAATGGAATAAGTGCCGGCCGATCCGCAACAAAGGTGAGCATCTGGCACGCCTGTTAATTGAAATCCCACCGATGCCAATATGGGTTCCACTACGCCAGTGATTTTCTGAGCATGTTGTAATGAACACGGTGCATGGAACGCAATCTTGCGGTTTTTGCCCACAGCTTGGAATGCAGACAAATCTAACGCTGCCAATACTTCGCTGATGTCGCGGGTGATGGTCGAAATGTGTTCCGCCTTTTTCGCGTAATTGGGATCCGCGCGTAGGTAATAACCATATTCCTTGACGATTGAGCCGCAACCACTGGCCGTGATCACTAATGCTTCGGCCCCGGCTTCTATCAAAGGCCACCAAGTATCAATATTATGGCGCATCACTTGGCGGGCCTCCTCTGGCGCGGCGAGATGTTGGCTGATAGCACCACAGCAACCGGTTGCACGCTGCAAGCTGATCCCCAAACGGTCAAACACTTGGGCAGCGGCCGCATTGATATTTGGCACTAACCCGGGTTGTACGCAGCCATCTAGTATGAGCATTGTGCGTGAATGTTGTGCATTTGGCCACGCGAGGGTTGCCGGTTGGTGGACGGGAATATTTTTTCTGACCTTAAAGGGTAATACTGGGCGCAGCCATTGCCCTATGCGTAGCAACGGTTTAAACCGCTTGGGATAAGGTAAGATCAAGCGCAAAGCGCGTCGTTTTAACGCGTCATGCCACGGCCGAGAGACGCGCTGTTCCACCCATTCTCTACCAATCTCTAACAAGTGGCTATAATGCACACCTGAGGGGCAAGTCGTCTCACAGGCCAGGCAGGTTAAACAACGATCAAGGTGTCGTTGTGTCTTATCAGTGACCGATTGGCCTTCTAAAGCTTGTTTTATCAAGTAGATACGGCCGCGCGGCCCGTCTAATTCATCGCTTAATAATTGATAGGTGGGACAAGTGGCGTTGCAGAATCCACAGTGTACACAAGTTCTTAGGATACTATCGGCCTGTTTTCCCAGTGCGGTTTTTTTGATGGTTTCGTTTATCGCGGTTTGCATGAATTATAATGTCCCACTTTAGGAGTCCAAACTTTAGTTTGGGCGGTCCAAACTAAAGTTTGGACTCCACTAAGATAAATATATAAGGTGAATGAGATGTCTATTGATAAACAGGTTCAAGAAATAATGGCTTTTATTGACACTTTACCACCGCATGACAAATTGCAGGAACTTTCAAAGGTGATGCTATTTAGGGGACGTTATCGTATTCTCAAAGAGGCAGTCTCAAATGTTAAGTATTATTTTGTACTTGATTTAGTCAATTACAGCAAGATACTTTTCCCGGATCCGTTGCCAGTTCAACAAATATTGAATATTTTTACGATAGAACCCGGTTATGGTTCATTAACCGGTAATTTTGAAATTGGTGATGTGGTCAGAGAGTTTGAAATCTCTCGTGCTTGTGCTTTTGCAAATCAACAGAATTTACCAATCAGCAATATACGTGAGGTTATTGAAGACACGACGGTAGCCGCTACCTGTGGTGCAACCGGTGGCGTATACATGGCACTTATGGCTTCATTAGCCAGAGAACGGGCAGTGGGAAAAAATAGAACCGGGATTGTTGTTAATGTACCGACCTATTGTTTATCAGATGCGTTTGCCAGATTAAATGGTTTAACGCCAATTCCGGTGGCTGGCACACGAGAGCAGGGTTTTTTTCCATCACTGGATCAGGTTCGTGAGGCTTGTCATCCGGCTTCGGTTTTTGCGTGCGTGTTGACTTATCCCAATAATCCGGCTCAAACCAGTTTTGGGGCAAATGAAATACCAGCGTTGTTGCGTCTTATTGAGCATTGTCAATCGAATCAAATCGAGTTGATTGCTGATACGGTTTTCCAAGAACTCCGATGGTTAACTGCCCCACCGGTGCCGGAGCTATTTGCGTTTGCAGATTCTGCTAAATATCTGTGCAAAGTTTTTAGCCCAAGTAAAGATCGTCCTTTTGCATGTGGTTATCGTATTGGTTATTTAATGGCTGATAAGGGTTTAGTCCCATGGCTAGAACGTATTGCTTCCTGTTCAACGTCTTCACCTAGCACACTGGGTCAGATTTGGTTAGGTATTGATAGCGTGTTTCGTCGTGCGATGATTGAAGGAGAATTGACTCAAGATATGTTTGTGCCTTTAACGGGTAGTTCAGTCTTTGGTTTTGGTGGCAAGTCATTAGATGCTGGTGAGATATATCAACGAATTTGTGATACTGATCTTTACAATAGTTATGTAAAAAGCCTTGGACAATTTATGGGAATGCTTGATCAAGGCCTTGAGCAACTCTGGAGTTGGCTTAATACCAATGAGTATTTTGAAGTGGATGAACGGCCGCCTTATGGAAATACATTACTGGTGCGTGTCCCTAAACAGGCGGCGTTTCAAAATGATATTGAATATTATTTTAGTGTCCTGTTAAAAACCGGCGTTGTTGGTTCAATGGGCAGTTGTTTTGGAATGCCTAGTGAGGAGTATATATATTTCCGGGTTGTCGTAGCGAGTTATCCACCGGAACTGCTTATTGCTGCTTTGGAGCATGTTAAAGATAGCTTGAACAATCATAAAGCGCCTGAACATGCTAATCTAATTCTTTAACGCTTTGAGTATTTTTAATATCATCTTGAACGGAGTACAACTCATTTGGAAATCAACGAGTAAAACCGTGAAGGGAGTACAACGAATTTGGAAATCAACGAATAGAATAGAGCTGTTTTCCGAAAAAATACTTGGTAATTTTACGGATACTATCCCTAAGAAGGGATAGCATCCGTTTGGACAAAATGACAATCAGGCATTTTTCTTTAAGTTGGTGGCAGTTTTTTTCCAGGCTTCCATAAATGTTTCTCCTTGCGGTGCTGGCATATCACGCGCTGCCGTCCAATCACTGGCAAAAGGTAAATAGCGAAACGCGCCACGACGACGACCAAATTTGCGTAACAAACGTATTTTTATGGCCGTCAGGCGATGATAAAGTCGGGGCCGTTTGGCAAAAAATGCCCATAATTTCAAAGCCCAACGCCCACGAGCAGAGGAAACTTTGGCTTGATGTTCTTTGACGCGGTGGTGGCGTAGCAACTTGGGCAAAGGAATTTGCATCGGGCACACTTCCTCGCAGCGTCCACACAAAGTTGACGCATTGGGCAAACTACTGGCTTCTTTTAAACCCAACATCAGTGGTGTCAATACTGAACCCATCGGACCCGGATAAACCCACCCATAAGCATGTCCGCCCACCGCACCATAAATAGGGCAATGATTTAAGCACGCGCCGCAGCGGATGCAGCGCAACATATCGTGAAATTCATTGCCGAGCATCGCCGAGCGTCCATTATCGACTAATACCAGATGAAATTCTGTCGGGCCGTCTAAATCTTCAGAACGGCGTGGTCCGGTGGAAAAGGTGGTATAAGACGTGATTTCTTGCCCTGTCGCGCTCCGTGCCAGCAACCGCAGTAGCGTCGTGGCATCCTCCAAAGTAGGCACCACTTTTTCTATGCTCGCCACCGCAATATGTATACGCGGTAATGTATTCGTTAAATCGCCATTGCCCTCGTTAGTGACAATAACCGTTGAGCCGGTTTCAGCAATCAGGAAATTCGCGCCGGTAATGCCAACATCGGCACTTAAAAATTTTTCGCGCAACACTTGACGCGCTTCTTTGACTAAATCGGGAATATCGGTTAAGTGTTCTGTTAAACCATATTTTTGATGATGTTTATGGAATAAATCAGCCACTTCTTCACGGGTTTTATGCACAGCAGGCGCAATGATATGACTCGGCGGCTCTTTCGCCAGTTGAATGATATACTCCCCCAAATCGGTTTCTATCACTTCAAGGCCGGCTTTTTCTAACGCACTATTGAGCGCAATTTCTTCGCTAATCATTGATTTGCCTTTAGTCACACGTTGCGCCGAAGCCGCTTGGCAAATAGACACAATCTGTTCACATGCCGCTTGTGGCGTATCGGCCCAATGCACTTGTCCCCCGCTAGCCTGTACTTGTTTTTCAAAGTATTCCAGATAAAAATCTAAATGTGTCAGCGTATGCTCTTTAATCTCACGGGCGCGTTGCCGCAGATTGTCAAATATCGGCAAAGCCTCAACCGCTTTGTGACGTTTATCAATAAAATGGCTCTTGGTTCTCGCAAGGGCACTTTGCAAACTGGTATTTTTTAGCGCCAAAGTGGCTTGCGATTTAAACGCATGGGCGGTAGATTTCATGGTGGTTTTACTTTTTTTCCTTAATAAGAAGAAATTATTATATATTCGTCCAAAGCCATAAACTTTTTGCCATAAACTTGGTTTCTATGCTTTTGGGTGGTACGGAAACTGTCGCATTCCTGCACGAGTACAACTGATTTGGGGAATAAACGGATGGTGCTGACGGAAATACCTATTAGGGCAAAACCTTCAAGGTTTCCAAAACCTTGAAGGTTTCTAACTGAAATTGAAAAACTATAGTACAACGAATTTTTGGTCTAAACGGATGGTACTGAAGGGGATTAGTACAACTTCTTTCCTTCGTTCCCGGATTTATTATACCGAGGGAGACTATTGAGTCAAGGAATAATAATCTTCGCATAATATTATGCGTTGAGTAAAAATTCTCTTTGTTACCAATCCGTTTATTTTAAAATCAAGTATCCATCCAAAAGCCTAAAAAAACATACGGATGGATTTTTAGACAAAGACAAACTAAGGATCAGTAAATAAATAACTTCCGCCAATAGCTAAAGCAATTGTCTAATAGCTCAAGTACCCTAAAGGGCACTGAACCCAGTGACGGGGAAAATTAATTTATTTTTCTTCAATCCTAATCCGTTAAATCCCCTAATCCGTTGTACTTTATTGTTCAGACTTTTTTTCAAACGCCGGCATAGCCCACTTGCCAACAATTTTGGCCATTTCTTCACGATCAATGTTGAGGGCTTGGCAGCATTGGTACCATAATTGAAATGGTGCCCTGGCATTCAATTGGGCAAAAGTAGGGGTGTAAACAGTAGAAAACTTGTTTCTTAATTTTATTAAACTTTTTATTATTAAAATGATTTTCCAATTTATCTTAGAACCAAAATAATTTGATAAGTACTGAAGCACAAATTTTCAGGTATTTTGTACCCACCAAAGTCTTTTTGTTGCCCACCATCTTGCTATAGTTTGTCAGATATTTTGGTCAAAAACCTCCGAGGTTTGCCAAACCTCGGAGGTTTAGATTGTCTTTTTCTGAAAATCTATACCATCTCGGTGGGCAACAAAAAGACTTTGGTGGGTACAAAAAATTTACCCGAAAATTTATGGTTCAGCTCGCAAACAAATACTCCATAAACGACTTATGAGCAAACTTAAATGCCCCCGATTTACTCAAATCTGACACTAACAACCCACAAGAACGTACATCCGTTTTAACATATTCAATAGCCTTTTCTTCATCATCTTTTGGCAAACGCTGGCGTAGCGGAGTCGATTTTTCAGCTGACATCGCATCAACAGCAGACGCAGAGTCTGGAATGACTTTCAACAATAGGCGCACCGCCTCATCCTAATATGTGAAGTGATGTTCTCAACTTCAGAAAAGCGTTTATCGTAGTTTATTCCAACTAACTTAATAATTTCAGTCACGTTTTAGGCAGGATGAAAAAAGGGCATACCTTGTTAGAAATCCGATTTTTCCAAAAAATCGGATTTCTTTGAAATAACACCGGGCGATATTTCACGATAGGCTCGCGAGTAGATATCGCGCAACCCAATGATTTTAATAAATTTGTTCTCCTTGCTCTTCGACAAAAATTGCAGAGTTTTAAACGTTAAAAAAATCCGATGTCTTTAAGACATCGGATTTTTAGCACTCTAATCAAATTCTATCTGTTTGCAGCATACCAGCTACATTGCAGGACTATCCGATAGCATATCCCCCTTTTCCAAGGGGATACGCGCAGCTTAATAAACCCTGCAAATAATTGATTTTATGTAACTACTCAGCCCCAACGGGGCACTTTATTAAAGCCTAGGGCTGCGCCCTAGGAACTTTCAGCACCTGGGGCGTTGCCCCAGGCTATAATAATTCGCCCTTTCAGGGCTGAGTAGTTACGATTTTATTAAACTTCCTCAACCACCTCCGCCTTCTCGCCTACAAACACAATAACCCAGCTTTTCAGATTATGCAGCTGTTTGACTTCCTCAAATGAGAGATAAACTTTGACTTGCTCTCGCGCGTCTTTGCGTGTCTGTTCTAACTGACTGCGTTGCTTTTTTTTCAGATATTTCAGTTCAAATAAAAATTGATAATTCGGAAAAAAAGGTGGGCGATAAAGGAACATGATATCAGGATACTTTTGTTCTACTTCTGGCTCACTTTTCAAAAAGTACAGATTGGACAAACTGGCAAACCCAATAAATAATGCCTTGATGTATTTTTCATCAAATGACACAAAATCACGATTGGACAAATTGTGTAATGCCTGTTCAATTAACCTTATAAAAGGCGCAACTTCATTCTTTTGCGCCATAAGCTCTAACTTCTTACGGATCTCAACCGTCTTAAAATCCAGTTGATGTTGTTCCTTCAAGGAAACTATAAAAAATTCCAAATACAATGTCTTAATCACATAATTTGGAAAAGAAAATTTGAGTTGGGAAATGCCCGCTTCAAATAGGGTGACAAGTCCCAAATAAAATAACAGACTGATGAAATCATCTTTGCTGAACTCCTTTTCAAAACTGAATTGCTCGGTGAGTATTCCTTCAATCACACCCGTTTCAATCAGTTCTTCAAGGATTTTGTGCTTGTGTTCAATTGTTCCCAAACGGAACAAATTGCGAATTTCCCCATAATCACTGGCGATGTTCACATCAATGAGTTTATCCGGATATTCATTTTCATAAACATATTCCTTTAAGAAATAAAGAACCATGTTGGGATTATAGAGTCTGGTTTTCGCTTTTCTCGAAAACAGATAACCGTTATACCATTTTTTCAGATTTTCTAAGACACGTTGACGTTCTTCTGAACTTAGCTTTGGCGCGACTTGCTTTAACAGCGTTTCAACTTCTTTTTCTGTAAACCCCATCATCTCGTGAAAATAATGATGAGTCGATAAATTGCTGGCGATATTAAATCCACTGGTTAAACTATCCAACGTAATGGGTGTCACACCGGTGGCAAATAAACGATCAACAATGCCACGCCCGGCGGCTTCTTTGATGACTTCATAAAATTTGCGGACAAAACCATTACGACTGACAAATTCGGAAAAATGTTCAAAGTTAAAAGCCAAAATCTCATTGGCAAAATGATCGTATTCATCAATCAAGAGGTAGATATTTTTGTCGTCGTACTTCTCAAATAACTTAACCAACATGCTGTCTGGGGAACGTTGCTGAAGTATCTGCTCTTTTTCACCTATTGAAAGCGTCGTGTAAGTTTCTAAAAACCTATAAACGCCTTGATGAACATTCCTTAAAAAACCTTCAATGGTACTTTCGGCGGTACTGGTATCAATCCGACTAAACTCAAAGTGCAAAATCGCATAGCTGTTCGCTTTAGGTGTCGGATGTTGCCCAATGTAATATTTGCCAAATAGCGTCGAAAATTTATCGGCAAATTCCAAACCATAGTAATACCAGAGCGTGGAGACAAACAAACTTTTGCCAAATCGCCGCGGGCGTAAAAAAAAGATATAAGGCTCACTCGCCTGTTCTAGCTTTTCAATATAAGCGGTTCTGTCAACATAATAGTAATTTTCGGTGATCAGTTTTTCAAAGTAGCTGATACCATAAGGTAATCTCACTGACATCGTTAAAAACTTCCTCCTATTTGAGTGGATAAAATAAAACCTTAATTTTTAACTAGATATTTTAAACCGAGAGAGGTTTGCTAAACCTCTCTTTTGCCAAAGACAAAACATTTTATGGGTCATTTATAGCGTTTCCCAGTTGAATAAGTACAAAATTATACTTTAATTATCAATTTGTTAAATAATATAAATGTCGTTTACTCAATCGGGAAACGCTATAACTTCAGTTTACCGCGTGGTTTTTATTCCTTTTCTTGTTTCCAACTTCTGCTTGGGAATGTCTGCCTTAAACGTTCTATGCTGCTTTCCGAATGAGAATGCGTTTTGGCAGTTTGTTGCAAATCATACAAACTTTGCCAATTAAGCCAAAATTCAGCCGTTGTACCCAGATAGTGAGAAAGTCGCAACGCTATATCAGGCGTAATCGCACGTAACCCGTGTAAAATTTCGTGCGCATCTTGAGAGCTAATATATATATCATGGGCAAACTGACTTTTGTTAATGCTCAACGGTTCAAGATATTCTTCCCACAAGATAATACCCGGATGTTCTACTTCAAATCCGATAATCATAAATTCCTCCTAGCGATGATAGTCTACAATCTCTACATCGAAAGCATTGCCCTTAATCCATCTAAAACAAATCCGATATTGTTTATTCACACGGATACTGTATTGTGCTAGACGATTTCCACTGAGGGCTTCCAAACAATTACCCGGTGGTGTGCGTAAATAGTCTATGTTTTTAGCTAAATGCAGCATGGTGAGTTTACGCTTGGCAAGCTTTTCAATTGCTAATTGCTATTAAAAAGCCGGTTGCTCTACCAGTTTCAAATAAAAGTTTAGTTTTTGAACAAGAGAAAGAATGTATCATAAATTGCTAAGCGTAAATTTGCGAACCAAACCATTACGACTGACAAATTAGGAAAAATGTTCAAAGTTAAAAGCCAAAATCTCATTGGCAAAATGATCGTATTCATCAATCAAGAGGTAAATGGGGTGTTTCCTATCTATGTGCAGGACAAAAATGATAATCAATTGATTTTATAAGTGTTCAGTGATGCTATAAATTTTTTGAGTAACGGATGCTATCCCTTTTTTGGGGATAGTATCCGTTTAACTTTGAATGGTGAAATTAATTATTGTTCACATCTATAT
>QNER01000205.1 GCA_003646175.1 Candidatus Parabeggiatoa sp. nov. 1 | reverse complement strand
TTATTTCACTTCAATCTCCACCCGCCGATTTTTGGCCCAAGCGTTCGGATTATCTTCGTTTACCAAAGGTTGGTTGTAGCCATAGCCAGACGTGATAATATTCATAAGCCAATCCTTTATTATATACAATCATTGTAGTTATGGTTTTAAATATTTATGGTACTGTCAATCATTGAGTACAGCTTCTTTCCGAAATGTTCGTGTTATTAACCCATTGAATTATCTGCACTTGCGTTGATTCCACAATCCCCAATTCGTTTTTTTCGTAAATTCGCTGTACTTATTTAGAAACTGATAGGTGGTAAGTAAGCCAATCCTTTATTATAAACAATCCTTGTAGTTATGGTTTTATGGTACTGTCAATCCCAATAAAGCCAATCCTTTATTATAAACAATCCTTGTAGTTATGGTTGATAATATTTATGGGCGCATTCCAAAAAATGGGTTCATTATCAATCATACCTTAGTACTTTGGTCCCACTAAATAAACGGATAAGGCTTCCCTCGATTTATTATCTGTCATACTAACTTAGCACTGATAGATAAACACCGGCTTTTAAAAAAAGTTTAAAGTATTAATTTCTATTTTCAAGAAAACCAAGGGATGAACTTTTTTTTTATCCGTTTTCTATCCGTTTATTTCGCGTATCCGTTGTACTGTAGGTTCGCCTTGTACTCCTGATAATATTCCCAATTCTTGATTCTTGATTCAAGATTGCCAATTGCCAAGGTTTTCTATTTATAATAACATTGGTAACGGTACTAAATTTTTTACTAAATAGGAAAACAAACAATGGATTTACCTAATGGCAAGAAAACAGAACGTGGGCTTTATCTAACAGCGAAAGAAGCGTCTGCGCTGATTCAAAAAGAAGCCACAAATCTCCTGTTTATTGATGTCCGTACCCAAGCAGAAATCGCTTTTGTCGGTGTGCCAACGGTTATAGATGCGAATATTCCTTATGAACTGATTGAAGACTGGCAACAATGGGATGACAAAGGCAAAAACTTTAAAATGACCGTTAATGACCGTTTTGTCAGTGCTGTTGAAGATCGTCTTCATCAGAAGGGCCTAAATAAACAGATCCCGGTCATATTAATGTGTCGTTCTGGTTATCGGAGTGCCAGTGCCGCTAACCTCCTAACCAAAGCCGGCTACCAAAATGTGTACAGCCTAGTCGATGGTTTTGAAGGTGATAAAGCAACCACCGGCCATCAGCAAGGGCAACGAGTTGTCAACGGCTGGAAAAATAGTCAACTTCGTTGGACTGATGAACTAGACAAAGCTAAGATGTATTTCTAGTGCCAAACTTTGAAAAAATAGGATTTTTCGTACAAGGTTCGCCTTGTATTCCTGATAATAGGTACAAGGTTCGCCTGAAACGAATGAGAATATGAAAGTATATAGCCAAACTCACTCAACAGAAAAAAATTGATTGCGATGATTACTGGTTTTTCGCCGATTGCCGCCAAAAATGCGAAAATGCTGATTTTGGGTTCTATCCCGGGTGCCGCCTCTTTAGAAAAACAAGAATATTACGCTCACCCACGTAATAGCTTTTGGGATGTCATAGCACAATTCACCAATTCGCCACCGCTATCAAATTATGAAGAAAAAAAGGCCGTTTTAATAGAAAATCATATTGCGCTGTGGTATGTGCTAAAAAATTGTCAGAGAGAAGGCAGTTTAGATTCATCTATACAAAACCACTCAATTGTGACAAATGATTTTGAATTATTTTATTCGACGCATCGTTCTGTCAAATTTGTTCTTTTTAATGGCACAAAAGCCGAACAGGAATATAACAAGCGTGTTCTTCCTATCTGCCATCAATTTAAGCATTTAACCTATTATCGACTGCCGTCTACCAGTCCAGCTATGGCACAACTCAGCAAACCAGAAAAATTACAAAAGTGGTTGGCTGTGATGAATAAAATGAGATAGGGGCTGGGGTGATAAAGCGAATTGTGAATTGTGAATTGTGAAGTACTAATGAAAATAGGTTTATTTAAGTCACAATTGTTTTATACAATTTTTCTATACGCAACCAAAACGGGGAAAATTAATCTTGCTCACACCGAGTCTTTTTATCAGCCCAGATAGGCTACTCTATGCACATAAGTTCTTCGTGCCCACCTAAGCGGGCTGTTAGAATTCCAAAACGCCCAAAAATTGTACAGCCCGCTTGCCCACCAACCCAATTTGAAAAAATAGAGAAATCATACGCTTAAAAGTTATGTGCATAGAGTAGCCCAGATAGGGGGGCGTATTGTGCGGCTCCATCATGTTGAAAGCGGTTTAAAAAGGGTTAGGCTTTTCAAAAGCTTAAAATGAGTTGACAATGCACACACTTGGATTATAGCTGCCAAAGTCATTAAGAATTAATAATTGAGTAAATAGAATGATCCATTTGGATTTGGGTCGTACAAACCGGCAGTTGCTCAGGTTCATTGAATAGTGGGATTATAGTGCGATGCTTGCAAATCAGAAATTTATGAAGACCGTGTTTTTTTAAATAGCCAATTGAATAACAGCAATGTGCCATTTAAAGTAAGAAGGCCATAAGCAAAATGCTTGGCCTTTGATCCCAATTTTTTTTTGATAAGGGTATTTGCATTGACAACAAAATGGGTGTATTATCCGTCGCGTTTTTTGCCAAACATTTTGAACTCACGTTGATGCAAAAAAAAAAGCCCCGAGGCCATTTGGCCAAGAAGCTTTGTTTATCGTGGTTAGCGGTTATCAATAGCTAACTTTATGTGTAACTTCTACTTGTGGAATTAAATATGATCCACAGTCAAAACAAAACCGGAACGAACCCGAAGGGGTTTGAAGTTAAAACGACCACTAAAGCGGGCGGGCAGTGTAATCAGTGGGAACAGGCCAAGTACATTAAGTTTTTTAATAATAGCGATCCGTGGTGTTGCATTGGCGATGACAACAACTGCAACTGGGGTTCTTACCACGTTGCTGAATTTGCGGATCCTCGCTATGATGGTACATCCTACAACCAACAGTGTTGTACAGACTGGCAGTACTAGGCAGAGCGATAGCGAAACCCATCGCTACCATGCTGTAAAGGGGCTACCAAATAAATAACATACCCAAATGTATCGTTGGTAAAACTTTGGGAAAAAGTATCAATGGTATATTTTTGGGGAGTCCCAAATCATCAAGCCGTTTTTGACAGACGGCTCAAAAAAAAAGCCTCAAGGCTGTGAAACCTTGGGGCTTTTTTTATTTATTAACTCATGTTACGCACACAGCTTCAAAATGAGTCAATCGGGGCAACCATAAAGGATTGCCCCTACATCTCGTTATATATTGTAATCGACGCAAAAGTTTGCTAGAAAAACTTAATGAAGAGATGGGCAATCCCTCGCGGTTGCCCCTTTCATTTAACGGCCAGCCATAATTTCAAATCGCGAATAGCAAACAGCAATCTTCGCATTTAAATATTAACGGCCAGATGCAATATCAAATCGCGAATAGCAAACGGCAACTTCGCATTTCATTTAAAAACTCTATGACGCACAACGCTCGATCGAGAGTCAATTGGGGCAACCATATTCGATGCAAAAGTTTTTGCATCGAAAGGATTGCCCCTACATCTCGTTATATATTGTAATCGAGGCAAAAGTTTTTGCGCGCAAAAACTGATTCCGAGATGGGCAATCCCCCGCGTAAGCCTTTCACCAAACATCATCATGGTATGGAACTTTCCGCTTTATTGCACAAACTGTGATAAGTCGAAGCAATGTGCGTAACATCAGTTATTAAGCCAAACTCACTCGTTCACAAAGCCTGCCCTTTTATTATCCAGATAGTCCCTACTAACCAATAGAAGTGTTCAAACCATGGGAATTGGGAATTGAGATTGTCAATCAAAAAATGCCCGAGTTTAAAAATCTGGCACTGGGGTCGTTTCGTTTGAAGCTTAAAATTCAAAGGCAACGGGCAACCACAAGGAATTGCCCCTACGCAAAATGAATGTTTGTAGGGGCAATCCTTTATGGTTGCCCTTCTGTCATTTCTTGATTTGAATCAATCCCATTGAAGGACCAGTGCCAAAAATATTTGGCTGTAGAAAAGTAACCAAGTTTGGGTTCCCAATTCAGATACCCAAGACTGACAAAATACCTGACATCTGTGCCGCTCTTCACAGTCCATTATATAAGTTATTGATTTTTAAGACCTCCACTGGTTTGTAGCGACTACCGATTTGTTGTACTGACTATTCGCTTTTTTGGTCATTTGTGCGTGCTTGTCAATAAATACCGGTTTTTAATCGTGATAGAATAAACAATTTTTTATTGCACCCATAGTTTTTCAGAAAAATAACGTAACGAAACGGATGCTATCCCTTCCTAGGGATAGTATCCGTTAACTTTGACTTGTGAAATTAATTATCTGAACATCTATATTATCAAAGTAGTGCAATATTTTAATTGTTCATTATTCGCGATTTAAGAAAATTATCAAAGCCTCTTGATTTATCAAAATGGTGCGATATTATAAATTCGCTATTCGTGATTTAAAAAATATATCAAAGCCTCTTGATTATTAGCATTTTTTTAATAAGCCATTTTGCAAGAGCTTTACCATTTCAATCATTTCAACACGCTGAACACTTAACCACTGTGCGACTTTATCAAACAATTATTATACTGTTACTTATCTTGTGTCATAGCCTTGACGCGCTGGCAGCGGCGGACGAGTTTGCGTTGTGCAAGCCTTTTGCAGAAATCGCACCACCTCGTCCAGACTTGCAGCCACCAGAAGATGATTCTATCCATTTATTTGCTGATGAAGCGATTGTTCTGGAAAAACTTGGCACGTCTACCGCCAGCGGTGATGTCTTAATGCAACGGGGCGAACAGATATTAAAGACACCCGTCGTCGTTTATGATCGCAATAACGATATTGCTGATGCTGAAAAAGACTTTACTTTCTGGGACAACGACTTTGTTATCAGTGGTGCCTCCGTACAATTGCGCCCGGATAATCAAGGTGAAATGAAAAATGCCGAGTATTGGTTATTAAAACGACGCGCACGGGGGCGGGCTGCCAAAATCATCAAGGAATCTAAGGACATCATTCATTTAGAACAAACCAGCTATAGCACTTGTGATCCTAAATCTGAAGTGTGGCGCTTGAATGCTGGCCGCCTCACGCTGGATGAAGCTAAGGCGGTAGGTACCGCCCGCGATGTGACAATACGCCTTTGGGATATACCCGTTTTTTATTTTCCGTATTTATCATTTTCTCTCAGCGAACAGCGTAAATCAGGTGTTTTGATGCCCAATGTGGGAATGACTGATGAAACCGGTGTGGAAATGAGTATTCCCTATTATTTTAATCTCGCCCCTCATTACGATGCCACCCTCACGCCACGCATCATGTCGCGGCGCGGTTTTTTATTGAACAGCGAATTCCGCTATTTGACTCAAGCCACTGGAGGCAACTTGAATGTTGAGTATTTACCTCAAGATCAAGTCTTGGGGCAAGATCGGAGTTCATTGCTCTTTAAGCATAATGGTCAAATATCAAAACGTTGGCGTGCCGATCTTGATATAAATTATGTCTCTGATGAACGCTATTTTGCAGATTTGGGCAATAATATCAATGTATCAAGTATCACCCACTTAGAACAGCGGGGCGATTTAGCCTATTTGGGAGATGGCTGGAGTTTACAGGGACGTTTGCATAAATTCCAAACGCTGGACCCAAATCCAGCGGCACGTCCCTATCAACGCTTGCCCCAATTGCTGTTTAAAACCAATTTGCCGACCAAAAATCGCCAATTCAACTTAGGACTACAGGCCGAATGGGTACGCTTTGATCGTAATACCGACGTGGTTAAAGGGGCTACTGGTAACCGCTTAGACATGGAATCCGCCTTCAGTTTTCCTTGGCGCACCCCCGGCACTTTTGTCGTGCCAAAGTTATCACTGCGCTATACCGGTTATCATTTGGATAATGTGGCTACCGATGAAAATACCACACCAGATCGCTTTTTATTTACCTTTAGCACCGATAGTGGGCTGTTTTTTGATCGTAATGTCAATTGGCGGGGTAGGGGATTAGTGCAAACATTGGAACCTCGTTTATTTTATCGTTATACGCCCTATCAAGATCAAAACGATATTCCGATTTTTGACACAGCTGAATATGATTTATCATTTTTGCAGCTATTTCGTGAAAATAACTTCATTGGGGCAGATAGGGTTGACGATGGGCATCAAGTCACCTTAGGCATGACTTCACGTTTACTGGGAAGTAACACTGGCGTGGAGCATTTGCGAGCCAGCCTTGGACAAATTTATTATTTCCGAGATAGGCGCGTCACTTTACCCGATCAACCTGTCTATTCTGATGCGTCTTCTACTATGGTGATGGAATTAGCGACGCAGCCGGCGAAAAGTTGGCGGGTTTCGTCAACCGTCCAATGGAATCCACATACCAACGACACTGAACGTACCATAGTGCGAATGCGTTATCAGCCAAACAGTGAACGTATTTTTAATACTTCTTATCGCTTGCGCGACAGTATCATAGAGCAAACGGATATATCTTTTTACTGGTCATTAAACCCGCGCTGGAAACTATTGGGACGTTGGAATTACTCACTGCCGAATAAAAATATTTTAGAAACCTTTGGCGGTTTAGAATATAACAGTTGTTGTTGGGCAGTGCGCTTTATTGCACAACGCTATTTGAATAGTGCAGATGGTTTTGATTATTCAAACGGTTTTTTCCTGCAATTCCAACTGAAAGGTTTGGGCAACATTGGTAGAAAAACGGATTCATTTTTAGAGCAACGGATTCCGGGTTACTCTGATAACTTTTAAGGATTGGTTCAAGGGGAAAGGGGATCGGTACAAGGGGATCGGTACAAGCTAGTGCAGTTTCGCGGAAGGATCGATACCGCCCCAACGCCAACGGCTAAAGCCGTTGTCTGAAAGCTCAAGTCGGCTAAAGCCGACTAACCCTATTTTGTAGTGCCCTTTAGGGCACTTGAGCTTTTAGACAACGGCTTTAGCCGTTGGCTGAGGTGGTCTGGAAACTGTAGCGATCCTGCACTAGTACAAGATCTAATGGCACGCACGATAGGAATTAAGAATTAAGTGCCAGGTAGTTACACTGGCTATATTAATTTCGCACCAAAGGGGCTAGGTTTTAAAGCCCCAAAGGGGCGAGCTATTAAAGCCAGGGGCAACGCCCCTGGCTGTTCTCAAGTCCCCTTAAGGGACTGCAAAAATCCGTGATATTTTGGCATTTCTATCACTTTTAATTACACCCCTTGCACAACCAAAATGTCTATCGTGCGTGCCATTAATACAAGATCGCTCTAATTTCTGTACCAACCAACAAAAATCCGATCCCCACCTTCGCTAAAACCTTGTCCCCTTCGTTAATTAGCGGGGAACTGCGGGGACAAGCTTTTTGGGCCTTACTCGGATTGATTGATAATATTTTTGATTTTTTGTAATGGTCAAACAAAATATTGAGCATTCGTCATTCCGGTTTCAGGCCAGAATCCAGATAATGACCGTTTTGGATTTTGGCTTTCACATTCTTGACGATAATGTTTAACATCACAAAACCACTACAGTTTATGTTAAATTGTCTTTAAAATACCCACTTTGGGTGAATATAACGTGAAGTAATTCATAATGACTGATGTTATCTTATAAAAACGGGTAACCGAAACGGAAAAAAATCTCAACCGGATAAGTGCAAAATTGGATCAATCAATAGAACAGGATAATGATCGACTCAGCCGGTTAGAAGATTGGTTAATACAATATGTGATTGAGAATAAACAGGTAACCAAGGAATTGCGACAAAGCAGCAAGAAACATGACGAGGAGATGGCCGATTTCCGACAGTCAATGGCTGAAAGCAGCAATAATTATAAATACTTTAAATAACAATAAGTTAACAATTTAAGCAAAAACTGTTCCGATTATCATTGGGCATCAGCGCAATTTGGCAGAACATACGTTTTTTAAAAAGGACGAGTGGCAGCGACGGCTACTCAGTTCGTTAGAATTGTCAGAAGACATTGTGATTGTTGTAGCTGGGCGAGAGATACCGCGCTGGACAGACGCAACCGACTTTGCCACTGCTCCAGAGATTGCCGCTAAGTCTAAAGTATTGATTAACCGGCTGTTACAATATGCGAATAAAGAAAGTAACTACTCAGCCCTGAAAGGGCGCTTTATTAAAGCCCAGGGCAGCGCCCTGGGTGAGAAGGGACAATTTAAAATTTTAATGCGCCCAGAAAGGGCTTTCACATCATAAACACCTGCACCTGCCGCAAAGCCCCAGGCTATAATAATTCGCACACTTCGGTGCTGAGTAGTTACTAAAGAAATTGAGTATGCGATTCACGCCCTGAGTGCTTGTCGCAGCTTTGAACTTGATTTTTGGTTAATAATTGTTGTAATATATTTGAGAGTATTAAATATGAGTGCACTACGCTTTATTCGAGTGTTGGAGTCAATTTAAATGATGTCTTACCAATTCGATTTATCCAATTTAGAAATTATAAATAAGCTTCCACTGAATGAAAAGGAAAGTAATCAGCTTATCAAACAACTGTTTGAAACATGGGCCGGTTATTCACAAAAAAAAGGCAGGAGACTCAAAGCTACTTTGTGTCAACGCACAGAAGGACGCAGTTCTGTACAGGTATTTGAACTTATCTTCAATTATGCTGACAATTCTAAACGAGCCGCTACATTTATTCTCCGATTTCATAAAAATGAAAATGATGCCAATAAAGAACAAGAACATGCACGACAAATTAAAGCGACTGCGTCGCAATACTTTGCCGAGTTTGTTGACAAGCAGTTTAATAATCCCGGTTTAGTGGTATATCGACATGTGGCTGATCAAACCGGCGCAAATGTTTATGATTTAAAGGAATACCTTTGTGATCTCATCTCCAAAGAAAATGAAACGGAGGTTAATTTTTTTACCGATAACCTTAAAGAATTTTCACATCAGATAGTAAAGGTTTATAACAGTCTTAAAGAATTGGGTGTTTTTGACAGTTGTTCAAGTTACTACGAAAAAATTGCTCATCAACTGCCACCTGATTTAATCATCAATGGATATGTTGATAGTTCTCGGGATAAAACTATTGTCATTAAATATGGTCGTTTTTTCCCGGTTCCTCAATATCAACAGTCCATCTCTGCCACTCAATTGGTAAATCAGCTTGATAATATAAAAAAGCAGGATGAAGAGTGGATTAGGGTAAAGGATATTTGCCTTACCAGCAATAATTGTTTGGTGGGTAGGGATAATATTGTTTATTTTTTATTTTCTTCCGCGGGTGTGGATGATGTACAAATTTGGCTCGGTACTCACAAAGAGCAGTGCAACACGCTTAATTTTGAAAAAGAAAAGCGATATGAACTCGTTTTTCACAAAAATGCGGTGGAATTATTCACCACTAAACTTGAGTCTATAGGCTTTAACACCAACAGCTGCATTTTACATACTTATTTTAATGCTTTATGCAAAGAACAACGGGTTTATTTCTTCAGTAAGATGCGCCATAATGATTTTCACTGTGGCAACGTACTTGTTTCAGGCCCAAGCCTGAAGATTATTGATGTGGGTGATATGAAACCAGACTTATTGGCAAGTGATATAGCACGGTTAGAAGTATCAATTTGGTTTGATGTCGCAGGGCGCATAGGACTTTCCGAAGCAGAAGCTAAAGCTATTATCAAAGGTGTTCCTAACGGCAATCTGTCATTTAAAGCTTGGGTTTTAAAGCAAGTACTCCAAAGTTTGCGCGATGGTTTTGAAAATGGAATTGAACATAAACTATCTCAAGCCGAAAATGTATTGGCTTATGTGACACAAATTTGGTTTTACCAGCGTTACTGTTTGCTAGAGTATGGTGTAGATAAGATATCTTCCGCATTTAATGTGTTTGCTTGCCACTGGATAAGTCAATTCCGAGGTTCCAACCAAAACTACAGTTTTGACATTTATCCGGACAATGAACCTATACCCAAAATGAACGACATCTTTGTGAGTTACGCTCGTGTGGACAATGAACCTTTGCCAGGTGCGGATAAAGGCTGGGTGACGACGCTGATCAACGGACTTACGACTTCTTTAGCACAAAATTGGGGCCGTGCCGATGCTTATTCATTATGGATGGACTTTGAGTTACGTGAAAATGAACCCATTCCACCAGAAATTGCAAAACAATTGGAAAATTCTGCTACTCTATTACTGATTTTGTCTCCCGGTTATCTTGCTTCATCTTGGTGT
>QNER01000204.1 GCA_003646175.1 Candidatus Parabeggiatoa sp. nov. 1 | reverse complement strand
TGTTTGCACATAATCATAGTAACGATCTAGACATTATCGCGGTTGTTGACTACCCCGTTGAATGCCATTATCCCAGCTTCACCAGATAGTTGATTAGACTAACCAATGTGGGAAGTTTCTGCTCAGGCGGCTGTACGCCTGGTGCCGACTTTCAGGCACACATCATTTAATTTATCCTTAAGATTTCTCTTAAGTCCTCTGTTTACATGACTTTACGCCATTTTTGCAGTGAACGGGTCGCACTCCTTTACAGAGATATAGCATTTTCCGATTGCGTAAAATACAATTTTAGTTCCAGGTAGTTACACTGGCTATATTAATTTCGCACCGAAGGGGCTTTAAAACATTTAAAAAATTAATAGTTTTAACCGATTTTTGTATTTCATGCAATCGGGAAACGCTATAAACTTCTATCTCAAACACACTACAGTGAGCATTGTCGGCATCCCTAAGAAGTTTAAGTAAATCTAAAGCGACCATTTTTCCATCTGGTTCTTTTTGTGAAGTGTTACCCCACTTTTTAACCTACTTAAATAATAACCTCCTTTGCCAGCTATCTCTATGAAAACCTCAGTATTAAAGTAACCAAAATATTTAATGATTAAATCACCAACACCCACTTGATTCACAAAACAATTTTCGTATTTATTTAAAGGATTAACCCCATCTTCTATCAAGTAGTGAACTTGCTCTGACTTCAAGTCATAACAAAACTGTATTTTTAGTGCCAATTCAGAAGCGTTTCCCCCAGAACCCTTAAATACTTCTGCTAATTCATCAGGCAATTTAAACCAAGTGCGGTCCACTATCAGTATCTTCCTAAATGAATTCAATTCTTCTAAATTAACATTTTTAGGGATTTTAATCTCTATTGCCAGTGGCAACATGTGTTCAAAGAATTCAACGGCTTGTTCATTAATTCTTTGATGTAAAGCTTCCCGACTTATTTTTAATCCTGGAACTATACGGTTTAGTCCGCAAGTTGTTCCAAACTGGGTTTGCCATAGATGCTAAATGAAAAATGTGAAAATGCTCAAGAACAAAAGTCCAGTCAATTTTGATTCTCTTTTCACGAACCCGGTTGAACGTGCTGCATCTACTATTTCTTGGTTAAATAAATTACTAACCTTTTCAATAAATTGATTGATATCTATCTCGATTTTTTCCTCATCACAGAATGGGTAAGCCATGGCCATTTTCCTATTCTTTAGGTGTCAAATAAAATGATAAAATATTGTAGTCAAGATGATGTTGAAGAGTTAGGTATCCGGTTACAACCACGTATAAACCTAGACGTTTATTTCAACAACAATTAACTAAATGATAAAATTAAAAATAACAGTATCTATAAGGAAAAGAGTGTCACTTCGCTACGAGTTACTTCATTAAGCGTCCATGCTTAATGAAGTCTTTGCTCATTGTGCTTTGGCGTGATGGACTATGGCTGGTAGTAAACACTCTACTTCCTCGGGATAGAATCGTTTCCCCATGACGGGACGTAGGCTGGAACTTCCTTACGAAAGTGCTTTCGCTGCCAGAGACGAATCAAAATCCATGGCTCGCAGCGATTTTATCTATTGTTTTTTATTATTACAACTTGGACAATATTTTATCAAGATAAAACTAGGAATAAAAACCTAATATTTTATATATTACTGATTTAAAATGAGGTTTATTCTTAGCTTAACACCTATGGGGTTTAGGGTGGGGTGGTGAAAATTGTGTTCGCTATAGAAGTTTTTCTAGAAAAACTTCTATAGCGAATTGTGAATTATGAAGTAAAAACACATTATGTTTTTAATACTATAGAAGTTCAGAAAAATAAATTCACAAAGTCGTGCCAAACATTTTTTTAACACGTATAATTTGCCCATCCAAATATTTCAATACAATCTGTCAAAGGAGAAAAATAATGATCCCCATTTCATTTTCTAAACTCATTCTTGAAAAATTGCGTCAAAAACGGCAAGTCGCGTATGAAAGAGATAGCATTGAGTCATACCGAATGATCCAAGCTTTGATATGGTACGGTGAGGGACAACCAGTTTCCGAAATTGCCCTATTTCTACAAGTAACGACCAAAACCATTTACAATTGGATAAAGTTGTTTATTTGCAATGTGTTTTCTTGGTTATTTCGCCATATGTATGTTGGTCGTGGGCGAAAATCAAAACTCACTAAAGCTCAAAAGTCTGAACTTTATAAAATGATTGAATCTGGTCCAGAAGCTTGTGGATTTGAGTGTGGGGTATGGAATACCGCACTGATTGCTTCATCTCTTCTCTTGAAATTTGGGGTTAAATATAACCCCCGTTATTATCGTGCCTCTTAAAAAAGATGGGGTTGAGTTATCAAAAAGCACGGTTTATATCGGTACGCCCAGATGAATATGAGTATGAAAAAGCCCGACAAGAATGGACTGATATAACTTGGCCACACATTTTGAAAGAAGCTAAAAAAACCAATGCTGTAATCTTATTTGGGGATGAAGTATCTTTTGCCATGTGGGGTTCCCTCGCAAGAACCTGGGTGCATCAAAGTAAACAACCGGTGGTGAAAACCACCTGGATTCGTAAAGGGTTAAAGATGTTTGATGCTATTGAATTTAAGGGTGGTAATTTTCAAGACATGGAATCTCTCGCTTATTCACAGCAAAGTCAATAAAAGCCTTGTACGCTTCTGGTGTTTCGGAAAACGTTCTTTACAATTTGAAACCCTTAAAAAATTAAAAATACAATACAAAAGCAGATTTTACAGTAGCTTTAAAAAAAGTCTTAGGTATCTATACTGTAACGAAATATAAAACCCTAATATTAAAAATTAACGAGGACATTTGGACGATTGCCGGCTTTTTCACCAGATTATAATCCTACCTCAAAATTATGGAAAAATACTTCACTTGATGCTACGAACGAAAAGTATTTCAAAACTTTTGAATATCTTCGTTACTCAGTAGTAAATGCCTTTAAAAAATATCTGAAGGATGCAACTCATATTAGTAGGAAAATGAAAAAATTACGCTTGGAAGCCGGAGTCGCATGATTGGAGAAAAAGCGGGTAGCATAATTACTGGGAAATATTGTCAAATGGTGTGAAATTATTTATCTGAAAAACTATAGTGCAGGATCGCTCCAATTCCGATACCATATTCATGCGAACAATGGTTTTCCTTGGAATGGGAAGCCGAAAAGGTTTCGATCTGTACGATTAAAAAAATCATCTGATAATGTCGAGCCAAATTGATATTTTCTTAAAAGCACAGAGGTTCGTTCATTCGCTTCGTTCCAATCACTATCAAAGTTGATATTAAACCAATTGAAACAGAGCATCCATCTGCGGATACACCAGAAGGAACGAACGATGGGGGCGAACGGCTTATTGCTTCTGTTCAGTCTTCTATGGATATAGATGTTTTGGAAGACGGTTTGTTGCAAACAAGTTATCCCGCCTTACGTAAGGCATTGAGCCACTATCTTGAACGAGAATCAGAAAAATAAGCTCTAAAAAAAAGCCAGGGGTGGGGCTCCAAATATCAAGTCATCATTTATTCCTACGATTACTGTGTAGATGGTGAAATTGGCCGATTTGAATTTGGGTTGTATGATGTCAAGATTGATAATAGGGTGGTTTTTGAAGGCCACCATTTATTTCCAACGCTTCAATCCCAACAATGGTATCAGACTAGTGGTTTCAAGGAAATTGCCCTTTTATCTGGTGCCGCTAAACGTTCTTATCGGCAAACAGCTAACGATTTTAATCGTATCAAAGCCAACAAATGAAAGAGGGTACTAAATGGAATAGCCTCAAAACAGTGCTCGCGCCTGCGGGTGCAAAGTAATCAACGCATCGATAGAAAAAGAGTGAGCATGTTTTAAAGATGGATTCACAAAAGATGGGTTACCTGAGGTATCCTTTCAAGCCGTAATACAAGCGAAAAAGAAATCGAAAGCCCAACTTGAAGAAAAAGGCTATCTGGGATTTTACTTTGTGATTAAACTCCGTAAAAACAATATGTTACATACCAATGCTCCTTCGATATGAACCTGTTTTGATAAATGTCCTTTAAAATCATAAAGTTCAGATACATATAAAAATCAGAGTTATTTAGAACGGCTTGTAATCAGACATTGGGCGAATATCCTTCAAGATCAAGGTAGATACGTTGGAACCAGTGGTCTATATTCAAAATACCATAACAACGTCGTTTGATGACCTTGATTTTGTTGTTTAATCCTTCTACAAACTTAACGGTGTGCCGATCATCAAAGTCATTTAGAATTTCCTTTGGACAGAATAGTTAACGTTGATAAAAAGCCATCAAAACACGTTAGTTGAATCGATTTGAACGACGTTTTCAAGCTTTAATTTGTCTGTTGGCATCAAATTTGGTTTGGTTTTGGTTAAAAAGGATAAAAAAGTCATTACACAATTGATAAGCTAATTCCAACACGGGTGAATGTTTGAATAACCGTTTTCAAACCACTTGTTCCTCACAATCAAGTTCAAAAGGATTTTTACGCAAAACCCACATAACATTTTTTAATTTCTAGGACGAAGCTTCTGATAATTCTTTTTTAAGGCGTTTCATTTCTGACTTGCGAAGCTCATCCAAACCTTTTCGGTATAACTTAGAAACATGAAATCGATCAACTACAATCGGGACGAACTTTAAGACTTCTTTGACAGCATTTATAAAGCCTTCATACATATCAGAACAAACCGCTACGATTGTTTTACGTAGCCTTTTGGGAATCATTTTTAAAAAATTTTTTTACCGTCTTTTTAGTACGATCTTTTCGATGCGCCAAAATAGTCGTTTTACCATCGACCCGTGCAGTCACAATAACAATAAAATATTTAGTTGTCTTTTTTGCGGGATATTTCATCCATACCCAATAATTCAATCTTTTTTATTAAATCCCAATTGACAGAAGTACTAATACGACGCTTGACAATTCCTTCAACTTCATCTTCGCTAAGATGAACGATAATAGACACATCATATGTCGTGCTATTAATGAGTTGAAGTAGGACATGATTCTCATATGCTATTGTATGATGGCATCGAGGTTCACACCATCGTAATTGGGGTAAAGTTGTTTTACCACAATGGGGACATTCGTACCTTTTTGGAAAAAAACGAATATAAGTTTCTAACACAAAAACTGGTATCTCCACTCACATAAAGTGTCTTTTAATTGCTCCCACAGTTGTGATTAATTAGTGAATTAAATCGTACTTTTTACCGTTATAATAAATTGCTTGGGGAGCATTAGTTTGAGTGTTGATAACCTCAACATCCGAAATTAAAAAGGAACCTCTATTGTACTTGTCATTAATTTAAATTCTGGTTACTGCGTGTTAAAATATTTATTTTTTAAAAACTCTTATAACAGAATTACCCAGAAAACTCAAAAAAAACCAAAATCTTGGTTTTTTGTTTGATTATAATCTGTATAGTAACTGTTTTTGTATGTATCTGAACTTTATGATTTTAAAGGACATTTATCAAAACAGGTTCGTATCGAAGGAGCCGTGGTATGTAACATATTGTTTTTACTGGGTTTAATTACCCAGTAAAATCCAGGATAGCCAAAATATCCAACAGGAAAACGCTCAGATGGCTGCTCATATAAAAACAGGCACAATGAATGGCCTCTTCCAGATTATACCAAAGCTACAACCTCGATCATCTAGGCTTGGTAGCGAGCATGTATTTTGATATAGGCATAGGCTATTTGATTGACAAAATGACTTATCAAGATAAAGATAAACGGAACGTTTCGGAGAGAAAGCAATCAAGGCAATGGTTTTGAATGGTTTGGGCGAAAGCGAACCAGACCCTGTATATAATGCAGTACTTTTTTAAAGTCAAATCCGTGAAACGTCTTTTGGGGGAGGAAATTGAAGCAGAACACCATCACTCTGACATCATGGGCAGAGCATTGGACAAACTCTATGCAATTATTGGGGTGAATAAAATCTATACGATGGTGGCGGCTCAAGCCGGCAAGCCGGTGGGACTTACCTGTCGTTTCGGACATTTGGATGCCACAGGTTTTCATCTTGATGGCAAATACAATAATAAAGAACTTCCAGAAGAGAGGGTAGTGCAAATTACTAAAGGATATAGTCGAGCGAGCCATCCTGACTTCAATCAAGTCGTATTGCAACTCTGTCCTTCCCGTCAGGCTGGCATTCCTTTTACTTAGGAACCACGGGGCGGCAATAATAGCGATGAAGATAGGAGCCAAAAAACGATTCAAAACCACATTGGTCAGTTAAGAAGTGATTTTAAGCTGGAATATTTGGTTGCTGACAGTGCTTGGGACAAAGCAAAAACTTTGGTAGAAATGAATGACTTTTTTTGGATTAGTCGAGTGCCTGAAAGTTTAAGTAGCGCACAAGAATTGATAGCTGCAATTGCACCCTACTTGATGGAAACTCCAGAGAAAATGACTTGGCGCACTCAGCCAAGCAACTATGCTTCTGTTCATCAACGTTGGTTGGTGATTTTTTCGCTAAACGCTTACCAGCGGGGACTCAAAAGCATTAATAAACATTGCTTAAAACTTCGTCAAGCCAATTTGAAGGCCTTTGAAAAACTGTGCAGACAAGACTTCGTTCGTTATGCCGAGGCCCTTCAGTCCCTGAGTCAATTTGAGAACACATTGAATCTGACGTGTTCAAAGAAAGCCGTTTTGTGGAAATTCCACATTATTCTGGAACGGGTCGTCCGTCTTAAAAACAGTTGCCTGATAAAATAACCTATCGTATCGAAGGCGCATTAGCGCATCGAACTGAACGAAGAACTGTCAAGTTACAACGGAAAAGTTGTTTTATCACTGCGAACAACCAATTAGATATGGAGGCACTGAAAGAAAAATAATTGATTAATGCTTACAAAGATCAACAAAAAGTTGAGCGTGGCTACAGCGAACTAAAAGAACCATTGTTCATGGTTTCAACGCAAGTTTTTGAAATCGTTTGAGCCTATTATGGCATTAATGATGGTTATGACTTTGTGCTTACTTGTTTATGCTGTACTTGAATATCGTATTCGTCAAGCACTACTGGCACACGATCAAACTTTTCCTAATCTTCAGTCCGAATCTGTTCAAAATCCGACGGGCTGCTGGTTTTTTCAGTTCTTTTCAGGTATTCATCTGGGGCGATTTGATCAATTACAGGTGTTGGTTTTGAATCTGAATGAGTACCATATCAAATTGCTTAATTTGTTGGGAAAAAGTTATGAACTGTTATATTCAGATTCTGGATAAAGGGTGTGCGGAATGTCGGAAAACTCCTTTATCACTGACGGTTCGTTCATTTTAAAACGAGCAAAAAAAACTAACCTTTAGCAAAAATGATGGCTTGATGTTATGATATAAAAAACTAACCAGAAAAGGAGCCAACTAATGAGCACCAAAGGAGCCAATAGCATTGTTACCGAGCGAGTTGATGACATTCCTCTGTTATTACATCAATTAGAGCAAATGAATATTCCACAGTTAGTTATTAGATGCGTAATGAACCAACTCATGGTAATTGGGATGGGTTGAGTCTCGGTTGGACGGCTACCATTTGGCTCGTTTATATTCTTTCTCTTGCTTCCCATCGTCTGAATCATGTCCAAGATTGGGTTGCTCAACATTTAGAAACTTTGAAGGCTTGTACGGGTTTAAGTATTCGTGATTTAAATTTTGCAGATGATCGTATTTCTGCTATTCTACGTCATTTAAATGAAGTAACGAATTGGGAAGCTTATGAGCAAGAGCAAGGAAGACACTTAATACGTGTGTACGAACCCTCGGAGCAGGTTAGGTTGGACACGACGACATCAAGCACACATCAAGCACCAACGCTTGATGGCTTGTTTCGACTTGGTCCTCGTTCCGATCATCGCCCTGACCTTGCTCAAGTTCATGCTCGCTAGTTTGGTTCCCCTTGGATTATTATTGGCAACGGAAGTTGTAGATGGTAGTCGGGCTGACGATCCTCTATATGAACCCACTATTGAACTAAATATCGCTACCCTTAATCGCACTGGCGTTTTGTATGTGGGTGTGAGTCAAGATGGCAGCTGAACATACCGTGCTTCAATTGCCAACAACAATGACCATTATCTGATGTCTTTGCCAGCTACTATTGTACCTACGGAGGTATTAGAAACTTATTTAGAACCCGTTTTAGAAGGAAAACTAACTGATGTTTACCGTGAATATGCTAACGGTTATACTCAAAAAATCGCTGAAGGGTATGAGTGTCTTTCAACTTGTACGGTTGAACGTGATGGTCAAGTCATTGTTTGGGAAGAACGAAGGCTAGTCGTACGTTCTTTCAAACATACTAAAGCACAAAAAACAGCGGAACAAAAGCGTCTGGCTAAAGCGGAAGCGGCACTTGCTAACCTAACTATTCATCGTAGGGGCAAAAAACGTTTGACAACCTTAGCTGAAATCCAAAGCACCACCGATGACATTTTAAAACGCTATCAGGTAGAAGGCGTGGTGATAGGTTCAATGCTCTGAAATCCTCGTTAAACGTCATATACTGACCGATCCGTGACCACCAGGCTCGCACAGAAATAAATTGTTCGCCTGTTATCCGTCTCCGTACAAGACAAGTTAATGAAACTGCTCTCAAAGAGGCAATTCATCGTCTGGGTTGGCGAGTTTATGCTACCAATGCTCCTACCGAATCATTTTCTATCTCCGATGCACTATTGGCCTACCGTGAACAGTACATTGCTGAACGAGGTTTTGGTCGAATCAAAGGGCAACCTTTATCCTTAACTCCAATGTATTTACAACGAGAGGAGCACGCAACAGGACTTATTCGCTTGTTGAGTATTGGTCTACGTGTGTTGACATTAATAGAGTTTGTTGTACGTCGCAATTTGTCAGGCCTTTCCATTGCGGGTCTTTATGCTGGTAATCCTAAGCGTGAAACGAAACGACCAACGGCTGAAGCTATTTTGTCAGCTTTCAAAAATATCAATTGGGTTAGAATAAAATCCAACCATGATAGCTATTTGACTCCTCTTACGAAGCTACAATAACGTCTTTTGAACGGGCTCGACTTCCCTTTGACAATTTACACACAACTTGTGGAAAAACATTTTGTCTAACCCATCAAAAAATGAACGAACCGTCAGTTATCACTAATCATTTGAACAATTCCGATAATGTTGCTGATATTGTTAAAGCAGGACGTGCCCGCTTCCAAATTGTTCATTACAACAACAACGTCCTAAAAACAAAAGGTTATCATCTTGAACATAATTTTGGTCACGGGGAAAAAAATTTATCATCTCTATTATTAACCTTAAATATGTTAGCATTTTTGTTCCATACAATTATGGAAATGATGGTTTCAAGATTGAAGCTTATCCGTCAAAAATTAGGGCATCAAACGACTTTTTTTAATGATATTCAGGCATTGACAAAATACTATTATTTAATAAGTTGGGATTTTTTTCAATTTTGAAAAGACTGAAACTGAGCCAATAGCCTATATCAGATTCAGAAATTATTCTATTTGATATTGGATAAAAAAAGAACATTTTTTTAAATGCTTAATGCACTATCGTCATAGCCAAAAATTGGGCTATTAAGCTCATTTTGTCAAAAATATGACAATTCATATCAATATCAAATTTGGCAATAGTGCTCGGAACACTTTTTGCATGCCTCATTAGATGCAGTTTTTATGTTGTTATAATGCCTCAATAATTGGCGGGTTTGCGTCGATGGTTTGCCTCCGCGTAGCTCAAGCAGATCGTTTACCCCGTGAATGTTTCATTATGACTTTATAAAAAATCTATTAAATAACAATAAGTTAAACTTTTATGCAAGAACTGTTCCGATCACTATTGCAAATTTGGACAAAAAACCTAAAAAAAAACTTTCCATGAGGGGGACCCAATATGAGCTCGACCAATTGCAATTGATGAAAATGCTTATGTATCATAAAAAAAAAATTATGAAATATGAAATGGTTTGGAAATGGTCTGACCTACCCTCACTACCCTTTTTTTTTGTTCGCGATTTGGTGTTGCCAATTAATTTCTCGTCGCCGATTTTGCTGATGACCCAACCGAATATTCTTATCACTTGTTTCAAAGTGGGTTGTGTCAAATATTCATTCTGGAAAAAAATCACAACACGCAAAATAACTAACTCAATTAGAGTTTACACCGAGTTAACGTAAACCATTGATTGTTAAACTAAGCCGACTATGTCGCCATAGCCGACTCGTCTTCAAAACCGTGCTTGAGACTGATCTCGAACACGGCTCCTCTCCTAAGCTTATTTCCACAATTTTCATTGCTTCTTTTACAATA
>QNER01000203.1 GCA_003646175.1 Candidatus Parabeggiatoa sp. nov. 1 | reverse complement strand
ATCTGTCGCCTATGTAAAGTTGTAAAAAATTGATTTTAAAGTATTTCGTGATGCTTACAGATGCTATACCTCGATGGGATAGTATCTGTCGCCTAAAAGTGTGAGCCAACGACTTGAACTCTTGATCATCGAGTGATACTATCGCCAAAAAAAGCGATAGCATCACGACTTGAACATCTTTTTGTCCGGCACCAAAATCTGTCGTACCTTTCACCGATACAACCACACCCGCATCAACGAAATCAATTTATCCGTATCCACCGGCTTAGACAAATAATCATTCGCACCCGCTTTAATGCACTTTGCCTTGTCGCCCTTCATAGCTTTGGCAGTTAGCGCGATAATGGGCAATTTCTGGAAGCACAGTTGCTCTCTGATTTTTTTGGTCGCCTCATAACCATCCATTTCTGGCATCATAATGTCCATTAACACAACCGCAATATCAGGGTGTTCTTCCAATAATTGTAGGGCTTCATAGCCGTTGTCACCGGCGAAAACTTCCATGTTTTTTTCCTCTAATACCGTTGCCAACGCAAAAACATTACGTGCATCATCATCGACAATCAACACCTTTTTCTTCGCTAAAATAGCCTCTTTGTCATGCACCATCCGTAGTATATTGCGTTTATCCTTGGGCAAGTTAGCTTCTATCTGATGAAGAAACAGAGTGGTTTCATCCAACAAACGTTCCAACGAATTCACCGCCTTAATCGGGAGTTGATCAGTACATCGCAGCAATAACGCTTCCTCAGAAGGTGTCAAATAACGTTCTGCGTAGACAATGATAGGAATTTGGCAGAAACCTTCTATTTGTTGCATCTGCTCAAGTAGTTGGCTGCCAGATCGTTGTTCTATATCCATATCAAGAATAATACAATTAAACACGGCTATTTTAAGATGCTGTAAAGCCTCTGCAATCGTCACTGCCAGTGTGCTTTGAACGTCCTCGCTCCCCACTATATCCTGAATCTGCTGTTGATGTATTTCGTTATCTACAACCACCAATATATTTTTCACAGTATTGGTTATAAATTGTTCTATCGAATTGAAGGTTTCCCCAACTTGCTCTATGCTCACCGGTTTTTGCAAATAACCAATCGCCCCCATCTTAGTCGCTTCCATACTTTGATCTGCACCGGAGATAAAATGCACCGGAATGTGCCGCGTGTCGGGATTGTCTTTCAAGAGTTCCATAACCTGCCAGCCATCCAGTTGTGGTAAACCGACATCAAGAATAATGGCATTAGGTTGATACTCTTCAGCCAGTTGCAAGCCGGTATTACCATCTGCCGCTGTGAGACATTTGAAATGCTTTTCTCTGGCTAAAGCCATCAGAATTTTAGCAAACTTGCTGTCATCTTCAATAATCAAAATAGATTTGTCTTCGGGCTTGAGTGTTGCCCTATCATCATTGATGGGGGCTGTTACCTCAGCCGGAGTTGCTAGCGTAGTGGGGACATCTGTCAGCGTTTTCTCGGTTTGGGAGAGCACTGAAACCGACAACGCTTCCTGAACTTCTGAACTTGTTAACACCGGCGTGCCTAAATGTCGTTTTTCAGGCAAATACAATGTGAAGGTACTACCTTTACCTGCTTCAGTTTCTAGTTTAAGTTCGCCACCCAATAGTCGGGCTAACTGGCGGGATATTGATAAGCCTAGCCCGGTGCCACCGTAGTGCCTGCTCGTGCTGCCATCCACTTGCTGGAAGGCCTCAAAGATAAGTTTTTGTTTATCTTTAGGAATACCTATCCCGGTATCCATAACGCTGAACGCAATCGTTTGGGCAGGCTCAAGAAAATCCTTCCCTACCCCACTTTGCTTCAGTGTGGCTTGAGAAGAGGAAGGCCGCATATCTAACTTGATTTCTCCTTGACTGGTGAACTTGAAAGCATTGGATAACAAATTGTTAATGATTTGTTTGAGCAGCTGCCCGTCGGTGTGGAGGAAAGGTGGCAAGTCATCAGCTAGCGTCATCTGGAAAACCAACCCTTTTTCCGAAGCCATAAGACGGAATTTTTGCTCCAGTGCCTCTGCCAAATCAGACAGCACAAGCTCTTCAATCTGGGCTTCCATTTTGCCCGCTTCCACCTTGGATAAATCCAAAATGTCATTGATGAGCGTCAGCAAATCCGAACCGGCACTCTGAATAGTCTGTGCATATTCCACCTGTTCGTCGGTCAAATTGCCCAGTTTGTTATTCGCTAACAGTTGGGCGAGAATCAGTAAACTGTTTAATGGGGTGCGTAATTCATGCGACATATTGGCCAGAAATTCCGATTTATACTGATTCGCCAATTCCAGTTCATGGGCTTTGGTTTCAAGAGCAACTTGAGCCTTTTTCATGTCAGCTTGGTTTTTTTCTAGCGCGACATTCTTTTGTTGAACGTCGTGTTTTTGTTGCACTAAATCTTGCGTGCGTTCCTCAAGTGCTTCGTTTGCCTGTTTTAATTCTTCCTGTTGGGTTTGTAACTCCTCAGACTGAGTTTGCAACTCTTCATTCTGGTGCTGAAGTGCTTCCTGTTTATATTGTAATTCTTCCCGCTGAGCTTGCAACGCTTTATTAGTTTGTTGCAACTCTTCCTGTTGCGCTTGCAATTCTTCTGATTGAGCTTGCAGTTCTTCGGCCTGTAGCTGGCTTTGCTCTAACAATTCCTGCATTTTGGCGCGTGATTCGGCCGTATTAACCACGATTCCAATATCTTGCATAACCCGCTCAATAAATTCCCGTTGAATATCCGTTAGCGCATTGGCAAAACCGATTTCAATAACACCCTTGACCGCATTTTCATACAAAAATGGGATGATAATGACATAGCGGGGGGCAGCTTTTGTTAAACCAGATTGAATAATGTAAGTACATTCGTCGGCCCGGTGGGTACGGTAAATCGCTTTTTTATCCAGAGCAGCCTGTCCAACCAGTCCTTCACCGACTAAAAATTCAGTGGGCGTATTTTCACTGGCGGTATAGGCGTAACTGGCTATCATTTGCAGAGAGGCACCTTGTTCAGCGTGATTGGGCTCTTTAAGCCGATAAAATAACCCCACCTGAGCGTTTAAATAAGTCGTCAGGAAGGAAATGATATTTTTAGCCAACGTAACAATATTCTTTTCGCCTCTTATCTGCTCATTTAACTGCGTTTTTCCCGTTTTTAACCAATCTTGATCCGCATTTTTAGCCATCACTTCAGCCAGATTGGCCGCAGTCATTTCTAGGGAATTTCTGATCTGAATGAAATCTCCCCGGTACTCTGCTTGAGGCATGATGTACAGATTACCGTTTTCGATTTCCTGAGAAATTTGAACAATGTCCTCACACACTTCCCGCAGATCTGATAAAACGGTTTGTAGGGCGTTTTTTATCTGGGCAAAGTCTCCTTGGTATTTAGTCTGAGGTGCGACGTGCAAATTGCCTTCCGCTAACCCTTGAAAAACGTGGATAATGTCTTCAATCATTTGTTGCTGATTGAACAAGGCCATTTCTTGGGCTTGTTTGATTTGAGCAAAGTCCCCCCGATATTCACATTGAGGTGTGACGCTTAAATTGCTAGCTGCTAACCCCTGAGAAACTTGGACGATATCCGCAATGACTTCCTGAAAATAACGAGTTAAAGCATCAAAGGCTCGCCCAATTTCACCGATTTCATCTCGACGAGTGATGAATTTATATACCTCAATAGGTGGCCCTATATCGGTTGATTTCACGTTGCCGGCGGTCAACTTGCGTGCGGCTTCAGTGACAATCAATACCGGCTTGGCAATGGAATTGGCTACCAAGAAGGCCACCATAACTACGATAACAGTGAACACCAAACTGGCTATTAAAGTCAAAGTGATCCCCGTGCGGGCGGCTTGAGCGGTTGCACTCTTGGCTTTTTTAAAACCGAACACTTTGCTTTTACGCATGTTATCCATTAAACCTAACGCATTTTCAAGCCGGTTATTGGCTGTGCCAATACTCAGGCTTTGCGCTTTTTCGTCATCATTTGTTTGAGACAGCAAAATGACTTGATTGTTAGTCTGCAAAAAATCATTGAGAACTGCCCGGCCTATTTCAAAGGCTTCTGTTTCTGTACTCTCGTATAGCGTCCTCTCAAACCCCGCGAGTGCTTTAACGAGGTTTGCTCGCTGATGTTGAATTTCGGTTTCCAAGCGCTTCATAGTCACATCGTCTTGCGCTATAATGTGGTTTTTCTGAGCTTCAATGATATGCAACAGGGCGATTTCGGCGTTTTTGAGATGAATGATGCCGGGAAAATAATTATCACTCACTTCGTTAGCGGCCGCCTTGGTAGCATGGAGTTGGGTAATGGCCACCCCGCCTACGATAGCCAGCGGTATGAGCGACACTGCGAGAAACTGCAGAATCAACTTGCCCCGCATGGAACGGAAGAAGGGAAAACGTGTTCCAGAGCCGAATTGAATAGCGGATGGCTCGTTTATCATTTATTTTGGTCTCCTTTATGTCAGTTATCAGTTGTCAAGATCTAGTACAGCGTATTTTGGGTCCAAGCGGATTGTGATGAACAGTACAGCGGCTTACCACCTATCCGTTTTTAAATCTTCAACACAGAGGGCACGGAGCTACACAGAGTTTCACAGAGTTTTTCGTTATCTTGATGACTCTGTGTGACTCTGTGGTACTCAGTGAACTCTGTGCTAAAAACAGTGTTAAAAAATGACTTTTAATACAAACTGATAGGTGCTAAGAGTACAGCGAATTTTGGGTCTAAGCGGATTGCGATTGATAAGAAGAAAACAATCCGCCACATCCGTCAATCCGTTGTACTTTTTCACCGATACAACCACAAACGCATCAGCGAAATTAGTTTATCAGTATCCACCGGCTTAGACAAATAATCATTCGCACCCGCGTCGATGCACTTTCCCTTGTCGCCCTTCATCGCTTTTGCTGTCAAGGCGATAATGGGCAGTTTGCGGAAACGTTGTTGCGCTCTAATCTGCCGCATTGCTTCATAGCCATCCATCTCTGGCATCATAATATCCATCAAAACCACGGCAACATCAGGATGTTTCTCTAATAACTCTAACGCTTCTTTACCGTTGTTGCCAACAACAACTTCCATGTTTTTATCCTCTAAAAACGTCGTCAACGCAAAGGTATTGCGGATATCATCATCCACAATCATCGCCTTTTTATTGGTGAGAATGGCCTCTTTGTCATGCACCATCCGGAGGATTTTCTGCTTGTCTTGGGGTAAGTTGGCGGCCAATTGATGGAGAAATAGGGTGGCTTCATCTAACAAGCGTTCTGGCGATTTGACCGTTTTGAGGGTGAGATGATCGGCACATTGCAATAATGAGGTTTCCTCGGGGGGTGTCAATTCACGTTCTGCATAGACTATCAACGGAATTTGACAGAAGCCGTCGGTTTGTTGCATTTTCTTCTGGTTGACTTTGCCGTTCTTCTGACTGAGTTTGCAGAACTTCTGTCTGCCTCTGGCTTTGTTCTAGCAACTCCTGCATTTGGGTGCGGGATTCGGCGGTATTGACTGCTATCCCAATGCTTGGCATCACCTGTTGAAGGAAACTCAGTAAGTGCCGAAGAAGAACCGATTTCAATGATGCCTTTGACGGCATTTTCATACAGAAACCGGCTAAACCAGATTGAATCACATGGACACATTCTTCCAGTCTCCGTGTGAAGTCAATCGGTTTTCGTTCCAAAACTGAGGCGTGTCGAAGCAGATGTTTTCATGATTGTTATTTTTTCAAGAGAACAATTGGTATAACTACAAGGATTATTTATAAGAAAGGATTGAATTATTTTCCAGTTTTCCCTAGGTGGTTCCTAGGGCTGGGGTGTTAAATATGACGTGGTTTGACGGCATTGTCAATCTCACCGTCACTCGATATTTGAAATCCTATTTTTGGGAAAAATCGGGTGAAAAATAAACCGCAAACTCGCTTCAAATTTAGCAGCCCAGAAATGAATGGTGGGCAAGCGGGCGGTATTCTGGATAATGTTTGAAAATGTAGCACCCGCTTACCCACCCTACGAGACTAATTTATAATTTAAACGTGTTACCTATTTTCATAGAGATGAATGGTGGGCAAGCGGGCGGTAGAATTCTGAATGATGTTTGAAAATGTAGCACCCGCTTACCCACCCTACGAGACTATTCACATTCACCCCCTTCAGGGTTGGGGCGTGGTATTAAATTTGAGCCATGTTTTCCATTTTTTTTTCACCAACGAACGAATTGGATTCGTAGATTCGTAGGCCATCCCAAGCGGGCACTCAAAACTCAAAAAACACTATGATATTAAAGCCCGCTTGCCCACCATCCCGGAACTTCGTTCAAAATGAAGCTGAAAATTAGCTTATATTTAACATCCCAGGGTTGGGGGTGTTGCTTCTAGTACAGTTTCGCGGCAGTTTCGATGCCACCCCAACGCCAACAGCGTTGGGCAGTTGTCTAAAAGCTCAAGTACGTATCAGGGCACTACAAAATAGGGTTAGTCGGCTTTAGCCGACTTGAGCTTTCAGACAACTGCTTTCGCGCCAAAGTTTTTTGGCGCGAAAAGCTGTTGGCTGTTGGCTGGGTGGTATCGCTCCTTCCGCGATCATGCACTATTTATAGCACTTTCCGTTTGAATAAACGACACTCATAAATTTGGATTCCCGCTTTCGCGGGAATAACACAAATAATTTGGTACTTGATTGAATCGGAAAACATGATTTAGGCTGTTTTTCGTACCAGGTTCGCCTTGTACTCCTGAGCACTTTTGTACCAGGTTCGCCTGAAACGAATGAGCACTTTCGTACCAGGTTCGCCTGGTACTCCTTTGGAGTTAAGTTTTGCTCTTTTTCTTTTCTAAATCCCTCTTTTCTAAATCCAGAATGTATTTCTTCACCCAATGATACTGCGCCGCGTCCTTGTTTAGCAGATACGTCATTATTTTGTTGCGTTCTTCCTTACTCGCATTTTTGATAACTCGCTTAATTTCCGCATCTTTATCTCGTGGCGAAGCACCGCGTTTAACCGCCTTATCAAAGTATTCATCACCCAAACCGTATCGCCCCGTTGCATAACACAAAGCACCCAACAGCGTGTAGGGGTAATGACTCTCAGGGCAATACTTCATCGCTTTTAACGCACATCGCTCAGCGTTATCAAATTCACCCAAATCTCGGAACGCACCGCCTCTCGTGTTTGACAAAGCTGACTTGAGCCTATTCCCCCCCTTGACTTTGCCAAAGTTCAGATTATCTGTCAGCTTTAAGGCACTTTCCGGTTGCTCAGCACTGCGCCAATGACTGCTGGCATTGGCTAAATTCCATTGATTGCCAGTACGTTCCGACTCCTGTTCATAGAACGTGGCTTCGATTTCGTGGTAAGTGATGAAAATCTTACTCTCACGTTTGAACAATTTCTCACCTTCTAACCAAGCGAACTCTTCTGGTTTCAGTCGCTTTTCGTTATCCAGTTTTTTTAGGATAGCGTATAACTGACTGGAACGCGGAGGTGATTTCTCTTGATACCACGAAACATCATACTGAGATTTCAGAGAAACAAAGTGCTTTAGCTCTTGGAGAAACGTAATGATGTCTTTACGTCCCATCAGTTTCAGCCAAGCAAGCATGTCAGCCCGATTTGATGGGTTTTCTGACTCAATGTTAGACGCCAAGATAGTCGCGTAGTTGTCAATCGCGAAAGTAAAGATGTTTTCATGTCCATTCTGTTTCAGCCAATCAATTTCAGCTTTACTTAACAGCGTGCTGGCGGACGCAGCTTTAGACTTCAAACTCGCTGCGTATTTTTTAACAGCGATTGCCATCGTCTCAGTCAACTTGCGCTTTTTTAAAAAGTTAATGTCAGACTCAGTCAGCACGTTGTCTGAATCCAGTCGTTTGAGAACTTTGTACAAGTGACTTTTGGGAGAGGATTCTTCAGATTGTGTCGCTTGATACTGCCGTTTCAGTTCGGCAAAGTGCCGCTTCGGTTTAATCTCTTGAGCTAGCCCAAACGTTTCAGTGAGTTGGTGTTCTGTCAACCAGTTAAGTTCTGACTCACTCAATGGCTTATCGGCCTCAAAATTTTGCAGGATTTGATAGAGTGGACTAGAGACTGACGATTCTGGATGTTGAGTTGCTTGGTACTTAGCCTTGAGTTTGGCAAACTGTGCTTCCAGAACAGACTCCTGTTGCTGGAAAATGGCGAGCGTGTCAACAAGTTTATGGCACTTGAGCCAATTCACTTCTGTCTCGTTTAACCGTTTGTTGGTCTCCAGTGCCTTTAAGATTGGATACAAATGGCTAGACAGAGATGAATTAGGATGTTGAGTGGCCTTATACTTAGCCTTGAGCCTCGCAAAATAGCGAATTTTTTGAGAGAACGCGATCGTTTGAAAAAACCGATTATCTCTCAACCATTTCAGTTCTGAATCAGTGAGTTGCGTTCCTGAATCCAGTTTGTAAAGCATCAAGTAAAAAGGGGTTTTTTCCCATGAAATCACACTACTGCTTTGTGCATCGTATTTAGACTTGAGATTGGCGAATTCAGTCGTCAATTCCGTGATTGCGGTTTGTCTCGGCGCTTGTAAATCAAGGAGTTGGCGATGTAGTTGCTGAAGTTCAGGTTGTTTCAACCAATCAAGTTCCAATTCAATTAACTCAAGTCCCAAGTCAATTTTTCGCAACAGGAAGTACAACGGACTCGTAGGCGAAGAATCTGGATAGTCGCTCACTTGATACTTCGATTTGAGGGCCACAAAATGTTGTTCTCGCGGGCTAATAGCAACTTTAACTTCAGGTTGTTGTGCTGGATTGCTCTCGGATGGGGCGATGGTTTGACTGTCAGTTGGTGATGGCTCGCCATTTTGCAGTAACGCACGTCGTTGTTCAAAACTCTGTGCGAATTTATCATACCCACGAACACGGGCATCATTTATCATCAAGTCAAGCTGTCTAAGCACTTGCTCACTCAACAGCTCAGGAGACTCTTGCAGTATATTCGTGGCTGCTTCTTGCGTAACGGCATTAATAAATGCCCAAAATGTGACTGGCATTGCTTGAAAATTTTTTGGTTTTGTACTCATAAATGCTTTCGTCATCTGTTGTAGTGGAAGATAGTGTTGGATTATTGTCTTTTGGCGTTGTGATTTTTACGCCTTTCGGTTATTTATAGTATTGACATAACGGATACTATCCCTTTGAAGGGATAGCATCCGTTTAAAATTCTGACATAACAGATACTATCCCATCGAAGTATAGCATCCGTTTAAGTATAAGGCTTATTAACAAGCGAATCCGCCGTTATTTTCAAACCAACCAGCACTTTCGATTCAATCACTTCATCGCCCATAAAATCCCCTAACAGGACATATTCTTGATTTTCAAGACTATAAATTTCCACCATACGTGCTTTCGGATCGGCAAGCCAATACTCTGGTACTTGGGCTTTTTCATAAGCACGGAATTTGACCGTTTTATCCTTACTGCGTGTGCTAGGTGATAATACCTCCACAATCAAATCAGGTGCGCCTTCAAAGTATTTCGCACTTCTTGCCGGCCATTTTTCGGCTGCGATAAAAAGCACATCGGGCTGAACAGGACGAGTATTCTCGGCAAGATGGACTTCAAAAGGGGCGGTTAGCACGTAGCCCAGTTGATTTGAAGTGACAAAGTTTTCCATGTTAGAAACCAATTTAACCACAGTAAATTGATGATCAATGTCTGGTGCATTACTCATGTAAAGAACGCCTTCAATAATTTCATAACGATGACCATCGTCGGGTAAGTTGAGGTAATCTTCATAAGTCCATTCGCCCTGTTGAATCCGTTCGGTCGTTTCTGTCGCTAATGCCGTTGCTTCAGTCATATTTAATACTTCTTTTACTCATAAGGGCACTCACTTAAGTTCAGTTCTCAATACATGGTACAGCGTATTTAGTACAGCGGATTGACTTCATTCAGCGGATTGTTAAGATATATATAGTTTTTCAGATAACTCATTTCAGTTAGAAACCTTCAAGGTTTTGGAAACCTTGAAGGTTTTGCCCTCATTTTCAGCAGCGTCTATAGTACAGCGGATTGACTTCATTCAGCGGATTAAGAGATAGAATAAATCCGTAAAATTCGTCAATCCGTTGTACTTTATATAGTACAGCGGATTGACGGTATAAGCGGATTAAGAATAGGAGAAAAATCCGTCAAATCCAGAAAGAAGTTGTACTTCTATAGGCACCTATTTTTCCCAAATTTTTTGCCACCAAGTATTACCATCTTGGTTGTTATCCGTCGCGGGACTAGAAATACCCATCTTCCGGCGAATTTGGTTAATATCCCACCCTGTCAGCGACGCTAATTTTTGTGCTTCGCGTTCTTGCCGTTGTTTCAACGTTTGGCGATATT
>QNER01000202.1 GCA_003646175.1 Candidatus Parabeggiatoa sp. nov. 1 | reverse complement strand
CCCTGCTTAATCCAAATACTAGGCATATCCTAATATCCAAATGGGTAAGTTATGCTTTTACTGAGTAATACAGCAAGGGTAGCCTTTCATCCCTATAAATAACATAATTGTAATCCCTAGAATTTGGGGATTCTTCCTATTGGCCTGAATTGCTTCAAGTTTCTAAGAAAACGTGTCGACACAACACATCACTCACATTTCAGCCAGGGGCGTTGCCACGGGCGTAGATAATACGCACCTTCGGTGCTAACAGAAAAGCACTGAAGGTGCGACATTAATATAGCCAGGGGCATCGCCCCTGGTGCTAAAAACCCTTATTTTCTTATTTATTTTCTGACAACTCTAATGTTAATCCCAGTCCTTTTATAAGATTTATTATATTTATTATTAATGTACAGGACAAAAAGTTGTAATAAGTTTATTTGAAAGTATTTTGTGATGCTATCGCTTTTTTTTATTTTGTGATGCTATCGCTTTTTTTTGGGCGATAGTATCACTTTTGCTGTTCACATAATTAGTCTCGTTCCAAATCAATATGTCCTTCGACTTAAAAGGGCAACGATAACCAACATTTTTTTGAGTGATACTATCGCCAAAAAAAGCGATAGCATCACGACTTGAACACTTTTATAAACCCTTTCGCAATAAATCCTTTATTATATACAATCCTTGTAGTTATTTTTAGGTCATATTTACAATGCAATTTAACTCAGAACACACTACTTTTGGACGGCATGAAACTTTTCCGTTACGGTTTGGTTGGCTAACTAAGGGTTTTCAAGCGGTTGTGCAAAATACTTCTATCTTTAATGATGAAAAAGCGACGGTAGAATTGGGCGTTGGCAAAAATATGGTCAATGCCATCCATTATTGGTTGCAAGCTGCTCGTCTGATTGTGCTGAGAGGTAAAACTTGGCAACCGACGGATTTAGGTACCGCCCTGTTTTCCCAAGATGGGTGGGATCCTTATTTAGAAGATGAAGCAACTATTTGGTTAATTCATTGGTTACTGGCTTCAAACCCGGTGATAGCGACGGCGATATTTTGGTTTTTTAATAGTTTTCATAAACCTGAGTTTACCGAGGCCGAAGTTTTAGCCGCGTTAAAATCGTTTGTCAAAACCCAGGTGAGACTAACCAAAGCGGATAGTACCTTAAAAATAGATACGAATGTGATTTTAAGGATGTACACACCGTCTGCTCATAACAAAGGGGTGCTATCAGAAGATGCCCTTGATTCACCGTTATCTATGTTGGACTTAATTCAATGTTCGTCTAACAAAATTTATCATTGTAAACCAGATGAGCGATTAAGTTTACCTTGTAGTATCTTAGGTTTTGCTGTGACGGCACTTTTTAAACAACAGCCGCAACAATCGGGTTTACCGATACAAACATTATTGCACAGTGATGGTTATCGAGCCGCGCCGGGGGCCATATTTCGGCTGACAGAAAGCTATTTGTTGGCGCAATTAGAACAATTATTGGTCAATTATCCCGGCTATTATGAATTACGCGAAACGGCCGGCATTCATCAACTTTATCGGATTAAGGCTATAGAAGAGATTGAGGCGATGGATTTTTTGCAGCAACATTATCAGGAATATTTGTCGGGTGGATAAATATTGTACGAAAAAACTTGGTTCTTGCTCAGGAGTACAAGGCGAACCTGGTACGAAAAAAAATGACATCATTCCCAAAAACACTGAAGTACAACGGATTGACGGAATGAACGGATTCGTTCCCACGCTGGCGCGTGGGAAGTAGAAAAGGGGGGGGGTAGGGGAAATTTTTAAGACTGATAACCATGCAAAGCGCTTATAGCTTTTTATTTACCAGTCAGGTTTTCTTGCTCATTTTTTAAAAAGACAAAAAATAAATTTCGTCATCTTCGGTTTCGGCATTGTGCCAGAGATAATCCGTGCGCCACCGCTTTTCCCTTTGTGACCTACGGCCCATCGCATTTTCCTAACGCCACCAGTCCCTCTCATAACTATGCACACAAGTTTTTTGCAGTTTTTTGTAGGGTGGGTAAGCGGGCTGTTAGAAATCCAAAATACTCAAAAATAGTACAGCCCGCTTGCCCACCAACTCAACTCAACCAGAAATAATATAAAAATATAGAAAAATCATAAATTTAAAATTTATGTGCATAGAGTAGCTCATAACGACACCAAGATTAGGATTACCAGCTAATGCATGATGTTGGGTGGGGTGGATAGAGTTCCAGGTAGTTACACTGGCTATAATAATACGCCCCTTTGGGACTCTCGCCCCTTTGGTGCGGCGTTAATATAGCCAGTGTAACTACCTGGTTGGATTGTCCCTAGGGCGCATATAGGGACGCACCCTACCCGACAAAACAAAGTTGACAGAGTACTAGCGCGTGGGAACAAAAAGACGTTGCCCACCCTACGAACATATTTATTTTGGGGCCGGCAACCACGTTTGAGGTGGGCAACAAAAAGACGTTGCCCACCCTACGAACATATTTATTTTGGGGCCGGCAACCACGTTTGAAGTGGGCAACAAAAAGACGTTGCCCACCCTACGAACATATTTATTTTGGGGCCGGCAACCACGTTTGAGGTGGGCAACAAAAAGACGTTGCCCACCCTACGAACATATTTACATATTTATTTTGGGGCCGGCAACCACGTTTGAGGTGGGCAACGTAAAGAAGTTGCCCACCCTACGAACATATTTATTTTGGGGCCGGCAACCACGTTTGAGGTGGGCAACAAAAAGAAGTTGCCCACCCTACGAACATATTTATTTTGGGGCCGGCAACCACGTTTGAGGTGGGCAACAAAAAGACGTTGCCCACCCTACGAACTGCCATTAAGTAGGGGCAATCCTTTATGGTTGCCCTTAGCTTAATGGCATTGACGCGCTAGGGTGAGAAAAATCCGTTGATTCCGGAAAGAAGCTGTACTAATCCAATCCGTTGTACTTAACATAAACCCAACAAATATGATTTCTCCCAACTTTCAAGAACAAACCCAAAATTACCTCAGTAAAGTCAGTAATATATACAACATGATTGCTCTCACCGGTTTGCCAGAGCGAAACCGCGAGCTACATCATGTGTTACTGGATAAAATCTTTATCAAGCTGACGATGCAAGTGGCACAATCCGAGTCATTTAGTCAGCGCGTATTCTGGGAAAAAGAGCAGCTCGCTTTGACAAGAAAAGGCCATGACAAGGATCATGAGCAGGCGCAGTTGCGAACGTTACAAGCCCTGAGCGGTCGAGCGTCCGAGCCGCCGCCGGCTAAAACGTTGTCTGTCGCCGATACGCTGCATCAATACCACCGTTTAATGATTGTTGGTGCGCCCGGCAGCGGTAAAACGACGTTGATGCGGTGGTTAGCGGTGACTTTTGCTAAGCAGTTGCAAGCGCAAGATGATCGATTGGGATCCCGTTTTGCGCAAAATAGGATACCTATTGTGTTGGAATTGCGCCGTTTTGTGACCCGTCTACACGCATTAGCCCAATCACCGGCCACTTTCAGTTTAGCCGACGAAATCAGTACTTTTGTCGGGGAAGATGCGCGTTTTCCCCATATCGAGGCTGGTTTTATCCGCGAAACTTTGGCAAACGGGCAAGGTTTATTATTATTGGATGGCTTAGACGAAGTGCCTAATCGCAGTGCCCGGCAACGGTTATTGGAAGCGGTGGAGGCTTTTATCACCACGCCGGATTATACCCATAATTGGTGCATTCTCACGACGCGCCCGCACGGCTTTCAGCAAGTCAATCTAAGAAGGGATTTTCAACAGGCCGAGGTGCAACCGTTTACTGATGAGGATGTGCGTCATTTTATGGGCCATTGGTATGATACCGCTTATGGTCAAATCGATCCCGATAGAGCGACGGCGGAGGCCAACGAGTTAACCACAAAAATACAAGAAAATCAAAATGTTCAAGGTTTGGCGCGTAATCCACTACTGTGTACCATTATTGCGATTGTTTACCGCAACAATCGTATCTTGCCCCATCGCCGGGTGGAGTTATATGAGAAATGTTGTGAAGCGTTATTGGATACCTGGGAACGCGATAAATTTGGGGATGACAACGTCAATTCCCTTTTGTTGAGCAATCAATTTAGCTGGAAAACCAAGCTCTATTTATTGGGTTATGTGGCTCAGTGGCTACATCAAACCACGGAACGTTTGGCGGCCTCAGAAGAACAGATTGAAGCGCAGTTAGTCAAAGGCTTAGAAGCCCTGCAACAAAAAGGCACTCGGCTAGATAAACCGCTTGAGGAGGAGGCGCACAATTTTGTGGTGGCGATTCGTGATCGCAGTGGGTTATTACAAGGGCGCGGTGATGGGACGTTAGAATTTATGCACCGCACTTTTCAGGAATATCTCACCGCACGCTTTATCGCAGCCCAACCAAGAGAGGTTTGTATTGATTTGGTGATGACGCATTTACATGAGGCTTGGTGGCGAGAAGTGCATTTATTGGTGATTGGGCATTTAGGGACTGACAGTGGTGAAAATGCTGAAACCGCGTCTCAGTTATTGTTACATATTTTACAGGTTTATAAACCACCGAGTCGTTGGTTATTGCCTCCTCGGAAAAAATGGCAGCTACGTTGGTTCAATTTAGGGAAATGGTTGCCCAGTTGGCAATGGCAACGGCGTATTGCATGGCATTTGTTACCAGAGTTTGAGTTAGCAGCGGAGGGATTTGCGGATTGTACGCTGGAAGGGCGAACGGAGTTGGTGTCGAAAACATTGTTCCAAGTTGCTGAGGATAGAGCATTATTGTGGTTACGCGAGCCATGCTTGCGTGGTTGGGTCTTTCCTGATGATCAGTTTCTTTCTCACTTTGTCAAAGTCGTCGCCAAGTACTTGCCTTCTGACTCTGGATTGGTTGATATTTTCTTGCAGGGTTTGCAGGATGAAAATGAAGAAGTGCAACGTGTTGCCGCCGATAGATTAGGCGATTTGGGCGTGGCAAGCGAAACCGTCATCTCGGCTTTAGTGGCCGCTTTGCAGGATAAAGAATCTTGGGCGCGAGATACTGCTGCCTACAGTTTAGGCAGTATGGGCGCGACGAACGATAGGCTCATCCAGGATTTAGTGGATGCTTTAGTGGCCGCTTTGCAGGATGAAAATGAAAGTGTGCGAGGTGCAGCAGCCGACAGTTTAGGCCGTCTGGGTGTAGCAAGTGAGACAGTCATCTCCGCTTTAGTGGCTGCTTTGCAGGATAAAAATAAAGATGTGCGACATGCTGCGGCCAACAGTTTAGGCGATTTGGGCATAGCGAGCGACACAGTCATTTCGACTTTAGTGGCCGCTTTGCAGGATAATCACTCTTTGGTGCGAGGTGCTGCGGCCAAGAGTTTAGGCCGTCTGGGTGTAGCAAATGAGACAGTCATCTCGGCTTTAGTGGCCACTTTGCAGGATGAAGATAAATATGTGCGACATGCTGCGGCTGACAGTTTACGCCGTTTAGGCGCGGTTGATGAGACAGTCATATCGACTTTAGTGGCTACTTTGCAGAATGAAGACAAAGACGCACGAAGTGCTGCTGCCGACAGTTTAGGTCATTTGGGTGTAGCAAGTGAGACAGTCATCTCGGCTTTAGTAGCCGCTTTGCAGGATAAAAATAAAGATGTGCGAGATGCATCGGCCAACAGTTTAGGCCGTCTGGGTGTAGCAAGTGAGACAGTCATCTCGGCTTTAGTGGCCACTTTGCAAGATGAAGAAGTACGAGGTGCAGCGGCCGACAGTTTAGGCCGTCTGGGTGTAGCCAGTGAGACAGTCATCTCGGCTTTAGTGGCCACTTTGCAGGATGAAAATGTGCGAGATATTGTGGCCGAGAGTTTAGGCCGTCTGGGCGCGATTGACGAGACGGTCGTTTCAGCTTTAGTGACCGCTTTGCAGGATAAATATGATTGGATGTCACATGCAGCGGCCAAGAGTTTAGGCCGTCTGGGTGTAGCAAGCGACACAGTTATCTCGGCTTTAGCGGCCGCTTTGCAGAATGAAGAATATTGGGTGCGAAGTGCAGCGGCCGAGAGTTTAGGCCGTTTGGGTGTAGCAAGTGAGACAGTCCTCTCGGCTTTAGTGGCCACTTTGCAGGATAAAGACTTTTTGGTGCAAGGTGCTGCGGCCGAGAGTTTAGGCCAATTAAAAATCAAAGATAAAGTTCAGTTACAGCGCGTGTTAATTGCGCTTAACCGGTGTTTACATGACAGCGACAGTTGGGTTCAGCATAACGCATTAGGTGCTATCCGCGAATTGCTAGAGGGCCGCCAGATACCCGGCTATCGTTGGCGTTCCGTAGCAGATCGACAGAATAAATGGCAACAATTCAAGGCATTACCGTGGAAAAAATTAGTGTTGATTGTTCTTGTGAGTGGGCTTTTTTTGATTTTGGGCGCGACTTCTTGGTTTTTTGGAGTGATTGTTGTTATTGCGACGGTTGTGACTATTCTTTATCCGATATTGTTTCAGTCACAGTAAATAGTACAGCGCATTGAAGGAGTTAGCGGATAAGTACAATGGATACGCTATAGTACAACGGATACGCTATAGTACAACGGATACGCGAAATAAACGGATAAAATTTTTAGTTGCCAGTGTTTATCTAAAGTTGCAAGTGGTTGTATTGAGAAGAATAAATATAGGAAAGCCTTATCCGTTTATTTCGTGTATCCGTTGTACTAATCTGTACTAATCTGTACTAATCCGTACAACCCGGAAATAAGTTGTACTAGAGGTTACTGTTGATTGCTCTTGTGAGTGTGCTTTGGTTGATTTTGGCGCAATTGTTGTTATTGCGACGGTTGTGACTATTCTTTATCCGATAAGTACTGAACCATAAATTTTCAGGTATTATGAATTTTTTGTGCCCACCAAGGTCCGTTTTTTGCCCACCGAGAAGGTGGGCAACAAAAAGACGTTGGTGGGCACAAAATGCCTGAAAATTTGTGCTTCTGTACTTATTGTTTCCGTCACAGTAAATAGTACAGCGCATTGAAGGATTTAGCGGATAAGTACAACGGATACGCTATAGTAGTACAACGGATACGTTATAGTACAACGGATACGCTATAGTACAACGGATACGCGAAATAAACGGATAAAGTGTATCCGTTGTACTAATCCGTACCATCCGGAAAGAAGTTGTACTAACTCTCTCAAAATTAACGGATACTATCCCTAAGAAGGGATAGCATCCGTATCGTTACATTAGTTTTCTGAAAAACGATAGATTATCGGAGATAACAATGGTAATAAAAACCGAATATCATAAAATAACGTCGTACATCACAAAACACGGTTCCGATATCCGTGAACTCATGCACCCTGATATACACGGCAACGCAAATCAGAGTCTGGCAGAGGCTACTGTGCCAGTGGGAACTGAAATCCTACCGCACAGACATATCCGCACAGAAGAGCTTTATCATATAGTCAGCGGATTAGGGTTAATGACTCTTGGGAGCAAACAATTTGACGTTAAAAAAGGTGATACCATACTCATTCCTCCCAGCACATCCCACAAAATCAGAAACATGGGTTCAGTACCTCTAAAAATACTGTGTTGTTGTTCTCCAGCTTATTCCGATGAGGACACCGAGCTTTTGTGATATAGATAGGCTAATGGTACAAGGTACGCCTGAAACGAATTAAACCGCCAATTCGCTGTACTAATCCGTACAATCAGGAAAGAAGTTGTACTAGACAAACGTTCAACAAAAGCCAGATGTTCAGATTTCCTAACCCCTTTTGCAAGGTTGCCATCACCGACATTTTATCCCTTGCCAGTTTGTGAGGCCTCGCATGATAACGCTGCTAAAATTGAGGGCGTGTTAATCTGTCCACATTTCAATAACCACGCCGTTTTTTCGTACCAGGTTCGCCTTGTACTCCTGATAAAGAACCAAGTTTTTTAGTACCAGGTTCGCCTGAAACGAATGAGAGACAACGTAGCCCTTTCGTACCAGGTTCGCCTTGTACTCCTGATAAAGAACCAAGTTTTTTCGTACCAGGTTCGCCTTGTACTCCTTTCAAATAACGCAGATTTTTCGTACCAGGTTCGCCTGAAACGAATGAGAGACAACGTAGCCCTTTCGTACCAGGTTCGCCTTGTACTCCTGATAATGTGACATTGTCAAGTTAATCAATCTATATCTTTGATTAATCCAGAATAATCCCACCGCGCCAAAAAATAATAAGGCGTAGTCTTGTAAGTGCAACAACACATATAAAGAAACCTGGCACGAGTTTGCCCACCACCTTAAAGTTATCGGGTAAAAACGGGGCTTTATTCAATTGGGTATGGACTTTTCCGTTATCGTCTTTCCAAAAACGGCGATAAGGGATAGTCAATAGGGGGCTGGTGAGAGTTTGCGAATGTCTCCACCGCTGGCTGACTTCTTCAATAACCGAAGCATGACGGTATTGGTGTTCTTGAACCAATTGAGCAACCATCAACAGCGGGATCAGGAGAATGAGTATTAACAGGCCAACAAATAAGAGTTTGACAAAGACGGATTGTCGGAGCTACGAATGGGATGTGGGAGTTGTCATGATCATAAAACCGACAGATACTATCCCTAAGAAGGGATAGCATCTGTTAACCTAATCTTTCTTGTTGTTATTCAGAAGTGATACAAGTTCTGCAATTTGCTTTTGGTTAAACGTGCGCGGCAACTTATCGGCTAGACCCTTTATTGTTTGAGGAATAGGCGTTGCTTGTTTATGAATTCCTAACTCAACCAAAGCGCGATAAGGTGTCATTGGTTTGCCTTTCTCATTTTTGGCACCCTTCTCTACTTGCTGAAGAAGTTTGACGGCCTTTTTATTGCCTTTTTTAGCTTCTCTCTTGAGACGCTGAAAGTTCCTAGTCGGCTTATTAGTAGACTTAGGTGCCCCTGGCTTCACTTCTTTCACTTTTTCGCCAAGATAAGGCGGAAGCCACGTCACCGGCTCATTGGGAATTAACGAAACCAGCATTTCTTGGATTTCAAGATCATCTTGACAAAGAATCCATAAGTTTTTGTACGTTGCACCTAAACCCTCCGGCGGTGGTTGAGTCACAAATTCTAAAAAGTTATCATGCTCAACGACTTTACCGGTTGCCTCAACCGTGAATTTACGCCACATATCGTTTTTAACAATTTGGCGAACCAATTTGGGCACATTGATCTGATCGTCTTTGTGTTCTTGTAAGCGAAAAGAAAGTCGCTTAACTCGCTCTCCGTTTTCTTGCACATTCTGTTGTTTATTCATTGAAACCACTCCTGCTAGGTTCCTTTTTCATCGTTAAATATCGACAGATACTATCCCTAAGAAGGGATAGCATCTGTTAACCAAAGTTCGACAGATGCTATCGCTTTAAGCAATGCCACCTATTAATCACATCAGTTGCACCACCAGCGTCATAAGGAATGATATGATCTGCATGCATGGGAACCATAAAAAATTATTATTCGTTTATTTATGGGATTTGTTGTACTTTTGTTACCCCTTTTTGGGGACTTTAAAACCACGAAAAACCGATACAATCCAATGTACGCCAGAGGCTAATATCGCCCTTGGCAGAAAACGCATGAGATTGACATAAAGTTTATTAACCAAGCCGGGAATAACAATGGCTTTTTTTCTTAGCAAACCTTGATAGGCTATTTGGGCTACTTGTTCGGCGGGCATGGTTAAAAAGGATTTTTCTTTTTTGGTAGCCAAACTGGTACGAAAATTGGTTTGCGTGGTGATGCCCGGACATAAGACGGTAACAGTGATGCCGTACTCTTTGAGTTCATTGCGAATAGCATCTGAAAAAAACAGCAGAAAAGCTTTTGATGCGCTATAAACGCTTTGATACGGAACCGGGGTGTAGGAATAGACAGAACCCACATTTAATATTTTGCCAGTTTGACGTTTTATCATACTGGGGAGAAACACCTTCGTTAGGCGCATCACAGCCATAATCTGAAGTTCTACCAATTGTGTTTCTTCCTCAATGGCTGTTTCACTAAAAGCCCCCCATACACCCATGCCCGCATTATTGACTAGCACATCAATGGTTATTTGTTTCTCTTCAAGGGATTGATAAATCTCTTGCACTGCAGCTGGTTGGGTTAAATCTTTCGCAATGATCAAGACTGATACAGTGTGTGTCTGGCATTCTGTCGCTAATGCCGTTAAGGCTGCTTCATTGCGGGCAATGATAACCAAGTCATAGCCTTCTTGGGCAAAACGTTTTGCCAAAGCGTAACCAATACCACTTGAAGCACCGGTGATTAGCGCGGTTGGTTTTTTGCTGATTGAGGGTTCAGTTGTTTTCATTCAGGTTCCAGCGCCAACTATTGTACGGCCCAAGCTAAAGCTTGGACTCCATATCGTTTCTATTTGTTAACAAAGT
>QNER01000201.1 GCA_003646175.1 Candidatus Parabeggiatoa sp. nov. 1 | reverse complement strand
TTTGCGTCCTGATTGGATGACATATGATGAATGATGAATGATTAATGGTTAATGATGAGTGAATAGAATAGACATTCTCTCGTTTTTTTTTGCGTCCTGATTGGATGACATATGATGAATGATTAATGATGAGTGAATAGAAGGCGGGGAAGGACAACGAGTGCGCTTGGGTAGAGCCATGCTTCGCCCCGAGGTGCGATTGGTAATACTTGATGAGCCGTTTCGCTGCTTGGACCGAGAAAAACGCCGAACACTGTTAGAACGCACCAGTCAGTACTGGCAGGAAGCGACATTGTTATTTATTTCGCACTATGTCGGTGATACCCAAACATTTTACCGGGTGTTGGTTGTGGAAGAGGGGCGCGTGGTTGAGGATGAAATCCCAACAAAGCTCATGCAACAAGATTCACGTTACCGCGCCCTGTTAGAAGCGGAGAAAGCGGTGCGTCAAGAGCTATGGGAAAGTGCACAATGGCGACATTTGTGGTTAGAGAAAGGACGGTTGTCTGAAAAAAAACCAAACGACAAGGATTGTATATAAGAAAGGATTTAAAATTAACATGAACTTGTAGAGGGCAGACAAGCGATATTTGGCATTCAAAAATACTCAAATCGTTATTAAGCTTGCCCACCCTCGTAGCAAAAGATGGAACCAAAGTGAATTTTTACCAAACCGGTGTCAATCGCCGGTTGTGTGCCAGTTATACCGACACCATCACAACAAACTTCCCAATCCTTACAAACCGCCCGCGCTAAGCCCGGCACGAGTATCCGTGCATGTTTACAGCCCTCGTGCATTTTGCTGAAGCTGCGTTTTTTGGGTTGGCGTACGGTTTGCCGTCTTGGTGCTAGTGGATTTCTTTTGGGTTATGCTTTTCATTTTGTTTTCCTCTGTTTAGTACAACGGATTTATGAGTTTAGTACAACGGATTTTGGGTCTAAACGGATTTAAATGTAAGGTGGGTAAAGTCTTTTTTTTGCCCACCCTACATAATTCCAATAAATCCAACCTATTGGAATCCGTTCATAACGAAAACCTACAAGGGCTTCCCAATCTTTACCAACCGTGTACACTCATCCCAGCACGAGTACCCGTACATGTAGAGAGCCCCCGTGCCTGTTGCTGAGGTTGCGTTTTTTGTGTTGGAGTGCGGTTTGCCGTCTTGGTGCGTGTGGACTTCTGTCAAATAACCAATTCAACGTATCAAAAACCTTTTGCAAATTATCTGTAGCCGATATTTGGTTAGGAACTTTGGTAAATACGTTATTTTATAGTTTAGCAAATTCCCAAGCCTTTCCTGTGGTAACAACACTGTAGCATATTTCCATACCTTGGCTTCCCGCTGCAATCATCTCAGCTAAAGCCGGTGCCCACCCTTCATCAAATTTGTCAGGCGAAGCTTCTATGACACAGATTGGAGGGGTTGACATAAGAGCCTGAGCAGTCATAGGGGCTATTAGATAATCAGGCTCACCTACTAGCCCCTTTTCTTTATCAACGTTGTAGGTTACGTGAGACCATACCTGCAACGCCTCATATTTTTTCTCAACCAGATTTAATATAGGTTTGATAATATCCTCACAGGTAGCAACCTCGTTAATAAAACTTATGGTGCTATTCAACTTTTCCGTCATATCCGTAAAGTAGACTGGTGTTATTTTGATACTCAAGGTATCAATAAATTTTTTTTCTCAACCTTAGTACCGAATTTTGTGGTGACTTCTGAAACTTTTTTAAAATCACTGTATGACATAATGGTTTCCCTTAAATGTTTCGCTTGGCCGTTTTCTCGTTCCGTGAAAAGACGTGGTGGGTAGAGGAACGAAACCCACCGTTCATAAAGCAACTGCAATAAAAAATGTGGGTTTCGCTAACGCTCTTCCCACCCGACAACTCACTGAAGTTGCGTCCGTTTTTGGGGCTGGAGTGCGGTTTGCAGTCTTGGTGCGGGTAGACTTCTTTTGGGTCATGCTTTTCATGTTGTTTTTCCTCAAGTTCAGCAATGTAGGGTGGGCAACAGCTTTATCGTTGCCCACCACATTAGGGTTATGATGGGGTTTTGGTGGGCAACTTCCAATCCTTACGCGGGTGTGATTAAAAGTGCTGGGCAAGTCATCCAAACTAAAGTTTGGACTCCAAGCCAACAATCTAACAGAGTCCAAAAGTTATTTTGGAAACCGAAAATTTACCCACGCACTTTTAATCACACCCCTTTTAATCACACCCGTATACCTACACCACCTCAGTTTCACACCAATTAATCCACCTTCTGAATATTCTTAGAACGTCTTTTGAACACCTTCTGAATAGGTAAATGAATATCCATCACCTCATCAATCACCTCAGTATCACGCATATCAAAATTTTTAAACCCACCTTGTTTGGCATAAATACTTATCAATTGCACATCCGGTATCACTAACCAGCATGACTTAACACCTAAGTCAAAATAGGCGCGAATTTTGTCTTTCAATTCTTTAGTGTCCTGACTTGGAGAAAGAATTTCAATAGCCAACAAAGGCATCTCGGTCATTTTCAAAATATCAAATTCTTGAAATCCAATTTCATTAGAATACCAACAAATATCAGGCTTCAATTCGTCTTTTGCCTTAATGTCATACTTGCTTAAATCGTGTGGTTTCACATCCAAACTCAATTCGGTAAAAACCGTGAATCTGTCATCATTGACAAGCAAGCTTGTTATCATAGCCTGTATAAGACTATGGTTGACTGAACCCATTATTGCATCCTCAATTTCTTCAAAGTTGACTTCATTCATACTTTGTTATTTTTCGACATCTACTTTTTTTTCGTTCCAACGCTGCCGGAATGCCTACTGTGACGAACCTGCGTCACCAAACCGTCAGGATGCTGGAGCGTTGGAACCAAAACAATTGCCCAAAATAAATAATTAACCATTAACCGTTAATAAAAACTAACAATCCCATAATCAAGCGCCTCTTCCAAATGCTTGCGGATTTTTGAAGCCGGCATATCAAGTTCAGAAAGAATTTCATTGATTGAGCGTTTACCGTCAATTCTTCGCAACACTGCCAGCCAATCTTGCATTTCATCTTCAGGCAGTTCATATTCAATTTTATCGTCAACCGAAAGGTAAGAATAGGCACTGTCTTCTGCTATCTGATCCATTTTCAATAACCGCGTGCCCGGTGTCAATGCCACCGCGCGATCTAATAATTCCGCCTTTTCTCGTCTAATCGCTAATTGTAAGGCAAGGTTATCTGCTTGTTCTTCCCAATTGTCAATCGTTATCTCCGGCAACAGCCCAATAGAATCAGCATGATGTTGGCTTTGCTCAACCGGTGCTTGCGCCATTTTTGCCAACAATCCCATATTAACCAACGGCAACAACGATTCCAATAAACTATATTCAGGATCTTCCGGAATATCGTTTATCAGTCCTTCAATCGCCTGCTTATCAAAAGGCAAACCGCCCCCCTCAAAAAAAGCCTCCCTAATTAAAGCATTATCATCGGCCGTCAGCAGATTAAACAGCATTCGTCGCGTGTAACGAACATCCTCGCCATAAAAAAACGGACACTTCGGACGTTGGCTCAGTTCAGATGGCAATTGATGCATCATCGCCGGCCGTAAAATCGCTTTGTCCCAAAACAGGGTTTCATAGTGTTTTGGCGGTATTTTCATCGTATATTCAACCAAACGGTGATCCAAAAAAGGCACCCGATTTTCAATGCTATTGCCCGCTGCCGTCCGATCTTCATGCCAAAGGTTGTATATTTGCAGATTTTGCAAATGCAGATTAATGTAATAAAGCCAGGGATGGCGATAATGAGTTTGCCGACTGCATGAAGCCAAAAAGTCTTTTGTCAGCACACCGCCGTACTGCGCTAAATTAGCATTGGCTCTGGCAATCAGCGCAAAAAGCTGACCAGTTTCTGTCTTGTTCATTTAAATCCGGGCGATATTCTTTAACATAATCAACACTGTAACCGCCGTTAAGTTCATCACTGCCTTGCCCCAGCAAGATGACTTTCAATGCTGGACGCAGGTGTTTGGCATAACGATGCAAATGATATTTATACAACTGTTCCGCATTACATAACGGGGTTTCGCACAGCCAGAGCAATGCTTTCCAATGTTCTGGCGTAAACGGATTATCATGCCATGAATACAATATCTGATGGTTGGGAATGTCCAAATGTTTTGCAGCGATATGTCCAGCCCTCGCGTCACCATTCTGAAAAGTACTTTGACTCAGCACCGAAAAAGTATGGAGTTGCTGATGAGGGGAAGCCAACGCTGCCACCGATACTGAGTCAATACCACCGCTTAGAAAAAGCCCCACTTCGACATCAGCCATCAAGCGCAGTTTAACTGAGTCAGCCAGCAATTCTCCATAGCCGGCAATAATCTGTTGCTCAGTGCGGGTATCCAACGCATATTCTTCCTCAGACAACGGTGTCAAAGTCCAATACCGTTTGACGGTGATCTGATTGGTTGGCACCTCCGCAATCAGTAAACTGCCCGCTGGCAGATAGTTAATGTCTTTAAAAAAAGAAGGCAGAGAATTGTCGGGATACATCCGCTGATGTTGATGACTTAACGCTTCCACCCAATCAAATTCACGCGGACAATCCGGGTACGCCAATAAGGCTTTGATTTCATAGCCAAACAGCAAGCGTTGGTTTGACTCAGTATAATACAAAGGTTTGATGCCCAAGCGATCACGCGCTAGGATAAGTCTTGGTTTTTTCTTATCCCACAGAACCAGGGCAAACATGCCGTTTAAATCGTTAACAAAATCTTCGCCTTTTTCCTCATAAAGATGCAGTACGATTTCACAATCCGATTGCGTCCGAAATTGGTGCGGTTCTTTCAGGCGTGATTTCAACTCACGGTGGTTATAAATTTCGCCATTCACCATCAGCATTAGTGAATTGTCTTCATTGAAAAGAGGCTGTCTGCCGCCAGCCACATCAACAATCGACAGCCGCCGAAAAACAGCCCCAACCGGGCCGTTGATAAAAAGTTGTTCATCATCGGGCCCCCGATAAGCGATTTGATGGCCCATCGTGCGCAAAATCGGTTCGATTTCAGAACCCAGGTTTGCGTTTTTTTTCAGAATACCGGCTAATCCACACATTTGTTTAGTTTATCCGCAAAGTTAATGAAAAAGGCTTCCAACAAATCAATCCGTAAAATCCGGAAAGAAGCTGTACTTCCAGTATACTTCGCTCCATTGAAAAGGGTGAAAATATAAATCCGTAAAATCCGGAAAGAAGCTGTACTTTATTTTCATGTATCGGAACCGGTTGAAATACAATAAAAAAAAAGGCATTCCCAAATACATGAGAATGCCTTTTAAAACGATAAGAAGCTGTACAATGACAAATGCTATATGCTCAAATTAAAGATTTGAGGTGTGGGCGGATTAAATGAGATGGAATAATGGATTGAATTGTTCAGGCACCTTTTTAGTCGTCTACAGCCCCCTTCCTTTTTGATGCCCCTTCCTAATCTCCGGCATTTTCCTAAGTTTTGGGTGCGGCCTTTATGCCGTCCTCTCCTACATCTAATATAACCGGTATATCAAGAGACGCTAACATATAGCGCTGCGTATCTAAACCTAAACCGCTGCCAGCACGGACAAAAGTAGTCGTTTTCAGACCTTTATAAGGCAGTGTTTTTGAGGCCGGTTTAACAGTCGCGGAAACGGTGTGAGTGTTAATCGGAGTCATTTTTTTTTGACCTAAAAGTGATAAATTAAGTGATTGAGTTGTTTTTTGAGGAAGACTGGTTTTAAGGCACTTCCAAAAAAATAATTATCCCAAATGAATGCTAATTAAAACCGTTTTAGTGATTGGGGAACGGTGGGCAACCAAAAACCGTTGCCCACCCTAGAAAAGACTGGGATATTTTATTTTTTGGATATCCCTAAATTCACCGAATTCTGTCAAAATGATGGCGGAAGAAGCTATTTCGGTTCCGCTAAAAATTTTTAGGTAGTGCTAAAAAGGTAGTGATTTCTTAGCACAAACCTGACAGGTTTCAAAAACCTGTCAGGTTTAGATCACTACTTGTTTAGGACTACCATTAAAATTTTTAATTAAATAGCAAATACGGTAAACCCCGCTTGGGTACCTGTGCGGGTAGAAAATCCATTTTTGGGTAGCCCCTTTTTTGAACCGAGAGTCTCGGCGCGGTGCGTGCTGCAATGGGCGGTTTTGGTTTGGGTTGCGGATTTCTTCTTAATGCGATTCATCGTCTTTACCTTAAAAAAAATATTTGTATTAAGCGGTTTGATTGTCTCATTAAACGAGACTCTAAATAGTAGACATTATACCGATTTAATCGATAGTGCTTGGTTTTGTGGGTTCTGGATGCTGGACGGGATTTGTAATCGGTGTCCGAAACGTGCGGACGGGGTTGCAAACCCCGTCCAGCTAAAATCAATGAGTGACATTAAATAGGTATAATATTTAGTTTATTTCTTTGTCTTTCAATTGTCAAGTTTTTTTTAAATCATCCCCACCAATTTACCAACAAATACCGGGTAGTGGTGCAATGTGGGTGATATTCTGAATAGTTGTATCATTTCGACCTAAGGAGAAATCTGGTCATCCATAAGATTTCTCCTGACATCGAAATGACAAATGAGGACATGCAAATTAAAATCTGCTTATCATATTCCTTTAGTCCAGGAAATAAAACATCTTTTAGTTCGTTTGGCATATTTTAATTTGCACGTCCCCAAATATCACCCACATTTCAGGACTACCAGTTTATCCATGGATTAATAGTTTATCCATGGATTAATAGGTCCCGTCCTCCTTGTTGACGTTGTTGATGTTGTTGACGTTTTTGAGGTTTTTGGTGTTTTTGGCACCTCGTCCTTTTCTAAATCTATTATAACTGGTATATCAAGAGACCCTAACATATACCCTACATTCATCACACCATAATCGTAAATTTAGTAATAAAAAGCTTCATAGCGTCTTCCAAGTAAAGAAAGCACATTTCGATGGTGTTCATCAAGATTAGACACAATTACTTGAACCGGTTTTTGAGCTTGTTGGATAACCACGAGATGGATACCCACAAAATACTGAAAAATCCAACGTATAGTCGGGTTTTCAGTGAATTTTCCTTTTTGGTTGGGAAATGTTGGGTTTTTTTCCTTGAGCGATTGACGTATTCGATATTCCAGGGCAGCATAGACTAAAAGACATATTGTCATCACCATCATTAAGGCCATAATGCGTTTTGGTGATTTAAGAAAAAGTGAATCCGCTAAAAACATGGGATCTTTAAGGAAGCGAAAACCTCTTTCTACCTTTTGTTGGTTTTTATATTGAACGAGAACTTCTGTATCTGGTAAAGCTTGAGCAGAAAGTTCATTAGTGGCAAGGATAAAGCAACTTTTTCTTTTAAGGCGTGTTTCCCTCGGTAACAATAAACTTGCCAAACAACCTTCTATCTGGTAAACGAAGTAATCTGGTTTAGCATCTTTAGGAGGTTTGCCTCTTTTTTTGTAACGAGGTATTGCTCGAATGATACCATCGATTACACTCGTAAACATCAATTTTTTCTAAAATTTTTGTAAAGCTTGTTGAGCTTCCTTTTTTTTGTCGAAAGTTTTGTTACACAAGGCTTTAAAAGCTTTTAAGTTAGCGGTACTCGCTTTGAGACATTGTTTATCAAGAGTACGCTTTGCACGTTTTTCAGCCTGGGAGGAATGAACAATAATCCACCGCTGTTCAATATCAGCATAGTCAGAGGTTGTCACTTCATAACGTGTTTGTTCATCAATAACCGTCATTTCTGCTATTTCGACTTTTTCGATAGCTTCTTTTGCTTCTGTTATTGTTTCTGGAACCCGACTTATCCAATGTATGCTGGGGTTCTGTGATAAAGTATGCAGACTACTTGCAGTATAGAGTGCACTATCACCTATGATATATTTAAGAGGATAAGCTTCTGTGAGTTGCTTAATATGTGCTTGGATCGTTTCCCTAAAACCGGTTTTATCATCACTATTACCATCCATAGACTTCATCAGTAAAGGAATACCAGCTTGATTTTCAACAATCAGTTGCAATATCGTCTGATTCAAATCGGGGCGATGATCTCGACTGTAACCTTTCGTAATCTGAATGATTCTGGACGAATCAACATTATTTTCTTCCAGATTGGCAGATACTTTTTCAGTTGTGGGTTCATTTTCAAGATCACAATTTTTTGTTTCATAAGTACCATCTGTGTGAAAACTCGTGCTATCAAGATGGGAAGAACGACATTCTAGGTTTAAAACTTGAGTTGCTCCCACAGCAATTTGGGAATATAAACTTGTCGCATCATAGTCATAAATATCGTCCAAAGCCCTTCCCATCACATGTTCATTCAATTGTTCGGCTTTTATACCTTCTCCAATTAACCTCTCTACCGGTTTGTCTTGAAAGAATTTTGGGAAATCGTGACGACGTTGGTTGACAAAGCCTAAACCATTGAGTACCATAGCTTTGACAGCTTTACCTATACTAACGAAACGCTTTTCTTCATCTTGCTCTATGGCTTCATCTATTATATTCCCTATACCTAGTTCATCGTACATGCCTGCCACTAAGCCTAAATGGTTTAAGGTTTTACTTTCTATTTTTTGAATTTGATGGTTGTATGACATGATAAGTTCTTATTGTAGTAATTAGTTTTGCTATTATATACCAATTTTGCCTAAATATGAAATTTGAATTATAGTGTGATGAATGTAGGATATACCGCAGCGACTCTAAGCTGCTGCCGGCACGGACAAAAGTGGTCGTTTTCAGGCCTTTGTAGGGCGGCGTTTTGGGGACCGGTTTGACAATCGCGGAAACAGTGTGAGTGTTAATCGGAGTCATTTTTTCTTTGCGCCAAAGTGAGAAGTTGAGTGATTGGGTTGTGCCTTTAAAAATACTGGCTTTATTTAAATTCACGGGGTTCTATCAAAAATTCTTATGCCAAAAGAAGTGATTTAGGTTGCGCTGAAAATGCGGCCCCTTTTATCAACAACTAAATACCAAATAAGCCAATTCCCGCTTGGATTCTGGTGTGGGTAGAAAATCCTTTTTTGAGGAGCCCCTTTTTTAGACCAAGAGTCTCGGCGCGGTGCGTGGTGCGGTGGGCTGTTTTGATTTGGGCGGTGGATTTCTTCTTAATGCGATTCATTGTTTTTACCTTAACAATACCTTCGCCAATTGTTGCAAAAATATAATGGAAATTCAGCAAGATTGGTTAAATTTCAACCACTTATCGTATTTTTGAACTCAGTTGAACCCATTTGGAATCTATTTCGAATCTTATTGATTTTTAACCAGTTTTCATTTTAACCCTATTTAATGCTCAACTTTTGGCGAAGGTATTGCTTAATAACACCTTTTTATTATGAAGTTTATTTTTTTTGCCCGCCCAGTCTAAAAAGCCAAACAACGTGTGGGCAAAGGCCGCCAATTTTGCCTATCAAAGCCCCGTGACACTAAGTTGAACGGCATCAAATGGGGGCCATACTTTTTCTACATACCAAACAAACCAACTCCCGCTTGAGCCCCTGTGTGGGTAGAAAATCCGTTTTTGAGGAGCCCCTTTTTTAGACCAAGAGTCTCGGCGCGGTGCGTGGTGCGGTGGGCAGTTTTGGTTTGGGTTGCGGATTTCTTCTTAATGCGATTCATCGTATTTACCTGAAAAAATTATTTGTATTAAGCGGTTTGATTGTCTCATTAAACGAGACTAAATGCCGTCTATTTCTTTTAATTTTAGTTGTCAACCGTTTGTTTTAATTTTAGACAAAAATCACGCTGCGAGCCATGGATGGCGAGTAGTCTCTGTCCGCTTTAGCGCTTTCTTCAGAAAGCGCAAGCCTATGTTGCGTCATGGGGGAACGATTCTATCCCGAGATCGGTGCGTGGTACCGGACAGCCAGAGCCCAATAAAATCCGTGTCGCGGTTCGCTACGGTAAAATGGGCATGGACGCTCATTTTATACTCTTTTCCCCGTCGACACTAAGTGCAGGTCCCAACGACAAAATCATTGGATTTAGGCAGTTGCGGGAAAATAATAGACCCACTCATTCGACTTAATTCATTGAATTATCTGTGACTTGTTGGGTATTTTATTTAGCCGCAACCGCCTTAACATCTTGAGACGGCTTCGTTTGCTGGCTAATTTGTATCAATAAAAACTCTGATTCTTCAGATTTTTTCTGTCATCAAGTTGTTATCGTTTTTTGAGTGGGTTGAAAAAGCTAGTTAGAAATTATAACGCTGCGAGCCATGGATGGCGAGTAGTCTCTGTCCGCTTTAGCGCTTTCTTCAGAAAGCGCAAGCCTATGTTGCGTCATGGGGGAACGATTCTATCCCGAGATCGGTGCGTGGTACCGGAC
>QNER01000200.1 GCA_003646175.1 Candidatus Parabeggiatoa sp. nov. 1 | reverse complement strand
GTGCTTGCCAGCAGACACTCGAAAACGCATTTCGCCTAGGGCATGGACCATCAAGACTGGTTGACCATCTTCCGAAGCTTTATGACTCGGTGAACTGACTTGATAGGGGACTGAATGAAACATTGGGTATAAACCCACCCGCAAATTTTGTTTAAAAGTATCATCCACCGGATAGGGTGTCACTTTATATTCGCTGATTTTTAATACGACATTACTGTTGAAGAAGTATTGCAACCACGGCTCAGGTTTGACTACCACACGTAAAGTTGCAACTCGTTTCAAGGCACTATCCGTGTACCACCCCACCAAATCAGCTTGATTTAGAATCAAAGGGTTAATCACAAAACCTGATTGAGTCATTCCCGGAATGATACGGTATGACATTTTAGTACCATCTGTGGCTTCTATTTCTAGAGACAGAAGCGGAAGTTTGTAGAGTAGTGAAGCCAGATGGCCTAACCAAGATTTACGGATGTCTAAGCTTAACAAAAGTGGTTGGTGGCTTAGATAACGAATATCAACGGGTTCATCTATTTTAATCTCCTGTTTTAGCAAAGTTTCACCCGTCGAGACACGCCCTTGACCACGCGGAACACGCTTGAGCAACAAGTAACCTTTTTCACTTAAGACAGGTTGATAGTCGCGTAGCAGGATTTTGAGGGCTTCATTATCATTCATTAACGGAAATTGCCCGTCAATCGTTTGCAATTTAAAAATCACAAACTCAGGTGCTTGCTCATTAGCGTAAAAGTCACCATTGATAGTGATAAGTGACGGTGTAAAAGCGACATAGCTTTGGAAAACCGGACGCGGGTGCCAGTTCAGTCCATTAAGAAAAAGTACACCTTGTTCCCAAGAAAAAATATCAACCGTAGCCCGCCCAACTTGTTCGCGAATTTTTGGCAGATTATATTGTTGTTTTAGATTGCTAACTATTCTATCTTGGTTAGCTTTAAAATCAGGTAAATTAATAAGCGTGGTGAAATTATTGACAATTCGTTGATTCCACTGTCCAATGAAGTTGCTAGCTGTGTAGTTCATGGTGCTGCCAACCATAAATAACCCACTGAGTGCTGTGAAAATAGCAAGATAACGCAATGCACGAAACGTCAGTATTAAAAATATAGGCCTGCCTTTATCATATTCAATAAAGAACGGTACTAACGTTGCGAAGCTAAAAAATACCAGAGAATGTGCGTCATGCCTGACAAAGCCGGCTTTCCAAACTAAAAAAATACCAAACAATACCAAGCTGGCAATGACAAACCTTTCAAACTGCCAAGGTTTAATCAAACAACTCAGCAGCATCATAAGCACCATGGCGAAAATACTCACCATTGCTAACTTTATCTCCATGATTTTGAATCCGCTTGACATAGCGTCGCTGTAAGCACCTGTTATCTGTAGGGAGTTGATAATATAGACCGGCAAATTGAATAAAGATTGCCCACTGACTAGCCATGCACATTGGATAAAAACTAGAAAGGCTAATGGAATTATTATCGCGAGTTTGCGTGAATGGCTGTGCCAACTCACTACTGCCATACCGAGAACACCGACAGATGCTAAAACGAAGTTGGTGAATTTAGTTAGGGAAACGATGGCCAAAAACAACAGCACTGAACCCACTAGCATTGTATATCGAAGTAGACTGCGCCTAAAAAAGGGCGGTGGAGTGAGGGCTAAAATCACAGAGGCAATGATACCCAAAAAGTATCTCGGATCATCGGGAAATGACGACAAAACGACTACAATTAAGAATAAATAGATAAATTTATCTATTTTACTATCAATTTTAGAAGCTTGGGTGACGAAAATAACCGCTAAAACTAAGCCTGTGATGATATGCCAAGCAATGAAGTTGTAAAACAAGTCAGCATCATAATTAGATTGAGGATGATGAAAGTATCCCAATGGACCATAAGTAAACAAATAATCAACGCCGGCTTGAAAATGATGTTTAAATGCATAAGCCAGTGATTGAATCCAAGAGGCACTAAGATCATTGCTCGCCGTCGGCGCACCAAAGTGGATTGTCGATAGCCAAACTAAGACAACGATGCCTAAACTCACAACAACTTTTTCCATAGAAATGGATTGTTTATATATATTTTCAATCATCATACTTTCCTTTTCAGTGGGTAACCACAGTTAGCACAGTAAAGTAAACTGAGCAAGAATAAACCAATGAAGAACAGTATGCCCCCCTGTTTGAGTATCCAGATGACCCCGAATGATAACGTGCCTATACCTCTTGGCATCGCAAATGCAAACCATAAATCAGGACGGTTGTCAATGGCAACCAACTTGAAAGGTTGGTCAGGCACACGTACATAACAAGATACCCAGCCTTCTCTCGAAAGGGCGGCCGGCTTGATGATAATAGGATCAGGTTGACCTTCTACCACAAGTTGCAATGTCAAGTCCTTTTCTCCCAAATAACCCGCCACTGGAATTTCCATAAAACCCTGCGCCAACTTAATTGGTGTACTTTCAAACGTTCCAACGGCAGGATTACCCAGACTATTATAAGAACCAAGTGTGGTTTCGTTTTGATAGGTACCGGTTGTAGGAAAAAAGCCGTTGGCCACAAAAATTGAATGCGTTTGATGAGATTGAAGCAATGTTGGCACAGTGAGAGTATGTGGCAAAATGGCACGGAGTTGTGGATTAGCTAATAAGCTGGCAAGACGTTCTGCAATGGGATAAGGAATATGCAAACGTGGTTTATTCTGAAACACACTCAAATCGCCAGTGCGAAGGAATTCACGGGTATTTTTCAATTGTTCAATACCCTGCGCATGCCTCTGTTGTATAGCCGGCCATGATCCCATTACCGTTAGCCCACCTATCCCTAGTATAACTAGCTGTTTCCATAAACAAGCCGAAATGTTGAGATACTGTTTTAGGAGGCGGGGTAAACCATACCAAGTTTGGGCAATAAAATAAAAGGCTAACAAATTGACGAGCACGCCCAATGCAAGGATGTCCATATATCTTGAAGTAGGGGACATTCCACCCTGAGCCCGTGCATATGCCATACTTGCCGCCTGTAGTATGACCCATCCTCCCAAAGCTAACACCAACAATTCAGCGTGTGAAGGTTTTCGACGTAACCACAATATTCTGAACACCAAAGCCAAAAATGGCAAATAAAGCACTAAACTGAGCCACGGGTAAATAACACCGGGCCATGCTAAGGTTTTACCAAAGGTTAACAGAAATTCCGTGATGTTGTTGGCTTTTAAGACCGCATTGCCAGGTACTTCAACTAATAACAGCACGGCGACGGTTGTGATAATCATGCTGACTAGCAACGTGGGTAAATGAGATGGTCTGTGACTTGCATCAATGGCTATTAAGTACAGTTTAAGAACCATGATAACTAATAAAATCAAAAAACCAGATGCTAAACTAAAATAGGCAGCCAAAGCACAAAGCACACCTATCCACCACTTTAAACGAAAGTTATCATGGAGTAATAGCCCCCACAATGCAATGAGGCTAAAGAACATCATTAGATAAAAAGCTGACTGAAAGCCCGCTAGAATATTTTCCCATCCGTAGGGCAAACTCCATAGCAAAGCGACGCTGAATAAAACCCAGTTTTGAACTGCTTGTCCCAACAGGTTGTTTAAAACAATCATCAGAAGAATGGCGGTCAGGGTAGAGATGAACGCATTGACAACCATTTCTAGCAGAGGATTCCACTGCCCGTCATTTAAAATGAGTAACAACAACGCTTGAAGGCGGGGAAAAAAGATTCGATGCTCATTATGTGGTGCTAAGAGATCGCCGACAGTCAACGTGCCGTTTAACCAAGGCAAGAACAAACCGGCCGCTTCCGAATCCCATTGATCCCAGTAGGGTACCGAACTGCCAAAGTTGTGAATCAGCCAGAGCCTTGCGCCAAAAATAACGAGAGCCACCGCTAATAGCTTTAAGTAGAAAAGTCGATGACTGCGTATTATCTCCATAGTCTGGCCTATATGTTGCACACAATTTTTAACTTTACCACAGGTAAAGCTATTCACATTCAACCCCTATCAGGGTTGTTGGCGCGTTTAACGCTTTATCACAATTTTTGTTCCCCCAAACCCTGAAATAAATTAATTTCCGCTGTCGTGTACTAAGCAATGTTCCATAAACTATTGTTTATCTTATCGAAAATTCAATCCTTTTACCCAGTACTGCGGCAAAGTTTTCTAGAGTTGAAAGTGTCATCTCTTCGGCATGTTCCTCAATCATGGAAATCACAGACTTTTTCGTTTTGAGCTCTTGTGCCATGTCTTCTTGAGTTAAACCAGAGGCTTCACGAGTTTGACGAAGAATTGCGCTAAGTTTAAAAACTTGATAACCTTCGTCAAACCCTTCGGCAAATTCACTGTCGTGCTGTTTGCGGTGACTGATATATTTTTGTAAATCGTTCATGGTGTATTTTTCCTATTGAAGTAATCTTTTTTGCGTGATTCTGCCATTTTGATTTCTTGTGATGGCATTTTCTGAGTTTTTTTCATAAAACCATGATTCAGAATAAGCAATTGCTCATTTTCAAAAAAGCCGAGTAGTCTAAAAATGTTATTGCCTAACTGGACTCTCACTTCCCAAATATCATCAGTATTCACTAACTTCTTGAGATATTGTGCCGGTGGTGTTTCAAGCTCTTCAATCAGTTGCAATACCCAAACCACTTTTTGTGCTTGTTTACTTGTCAGTGAATCAAGAAACTCTTCAACAGGGCAATTTTCTTCAAGGGTTTGGTAAAATTTAATTTCTTTCATAATCAACTAGCTAAAAAATGTTTATCAGATCATAGTAAATGCTATTAACTCAAGCACTTGTAATGAATACTAAGGCAGAAAGAAAAAAGGTGGAACGTAGCTATTCACATTTTCAGGTAAATGTTTCGCTCCGCGAAACTTTAGCCTGAAAACCCCTATAGGGGTTGGCGCGTCTGACACTTTATCACAATTTTGCCTCCCCCAACCTTGAAAGGGTTGAATATGAATAGCCCTAGTACTCTGTCAATGTTCTATTGACGGGTAAAAGGAGTCCAAGATTTATCTTGGAACTGCCCAAACTAAAGTTTGGACTCCTGAGCCAAGTATTTTACGAATAGCCCTAGGTTCCACCTAGGGAATCTTATTAAGCATTATGCAACGACATCAAAATAATGCCCATCCAAACCAAACTCATACCCGTCATCTGCAAGTAAGTGGCTTTTTCTTTTAATACTAACAGAGACAGTAGAATGACAGCCACATAGCCTAAGCCCATTGCGAAGGGAAAAGCATAAGACAGATTGTTTTTGGAAACAATATAAATCCAAGTCAAGAAACTCATGCCAAACAAGCCAATACCGACTATCAGCTTAAAGTTTAACAGATCATAAACACTGGCAACCCCGTTCATTTCTAGGGTACCCATTTTGATTAACAGTTGTCCACAAGAATTGAGTACCACATAGATACCAATCAACATAAAAAAATTCATTGAAGTTTACCTTTTTTCAGCAACGATAAAAGCTTGTTTTCCAAATAGGGGCCATATCCAACGCAAGTGGAGATAGAGTTTTATAAACAAAGTGCCTTTCGGCAGCTTGCTTTTAGTGGTATAAGGCAAAAATCGTGGGTAACATTTCACAATCAAAAGTTCTAACGATTCTAGCACTTCAACCAAACTTCTATCACTTAAGGGTGTATGGTGATCAAAAAAATCCCAGTAATTATTTGGTAAAAAACGGATATTTGGCTGTAATATCAGCATTTTTCCACCCACTTTGAGAATTCTTTTCGCCTCACACAACGTCTCAAAGACTTGTTGTTTGTTTAACAGATGTTCCAGAAAATTGCTCATAAAGACAATATCCACACTGTTATCAGTGAGCGAATGCATGGCCATACATGATTCATTAATCACTTCAATATCAGGATGAGCAAATTTTTTCACATCAGGATTCAAATCAATGGCCATTTTTTTCTGACAATCAATGTGATTGATAAATTCACAATAACCCGCGCCAATATCGACGACGGTACCGGCTTTGGGCACAAATTGACTGAAAAAATCGGTGCATAAGACTTTCCAAATCTTATTTTTGGTAGGCAACTCCTCTTCAATAAAGCGAGTGGCATAAATTTTTTGTAAATCCATATCAGTTATCAGTTATCAAGTAATTAGTGTTCTGTTCCTCCAGAAACGTGTTTTTTATTCATCATTATTCATATCATCAGGAGTACCACGCAAAAAAACGGCGTGCGTAATTTTTCAGGAGTACAAGGCGAACCTTGTACGAAATATACTCACCCAGGAGTACAAGGCGAACCTTGTACGAAAAAACGTTATTCAGATTGAAAAGCGACATTATCAAGTTAATTAATTAACCTGATGATCCATTAAATGAGCTAACGTGTTACCCACTTTGACGCTTTCAGAAATAGAACGATCTTCCGGATAATAGTATGAAGTGTCAGCCATAACAAAACCTCGTATCGGCGTTTGCATCGGTGGTAATTGATCGTAAAAATCAGGCGTGCAGATTGGTTGGGCAAACTCATAACGCGACACCTGAGTGGCTAACACCCAGTCTTTGGAAAACGCCGGGTTAATACGATGCAGATACCCAAGGACTTCATTGATAAATGATGAATTATCTTGTTGGTGCTTAGGATGAGTTTGCGGCATGTAAAAAGGTACATAGACAATACTTTCTGGCATGGAATAGAGGTTGGTATATTCTATCAACCCCGGTATTTCCATCTCTGGATCATTGACATTTAGCCAAAAATTTTCTGTCAATGGTGAACGCAGCTTAAGTATCACGCAAACCACACCACAATTCTTGATTGCGTTGATTTTATCAATGATTTCTACCGGTAAATCTGGCACCACACGAGGCACATAAGGCAGCGGCATTGTGGACACCACACCATCGTAAAAGCGTTTTTCCCCCTGAACAACCACACCTTGTACCCGATTGTTGTCAGTCATCATGCGTTCAATACCCGCATTAAAAAAAACATTTCCGTGTTTGGCTTTAATCTGTTTTTCCAAGGTTTGAAGTAACGTATCTGAGCCACCTTCCAAATAACCTAAGTTTTCAGTAAACAGGTTTCTTCTCGACAAAGCAACCCTTTTGATACGGGTGCCAATCCAAGCTGCCGATATATTATCTTTATGCTCATAAAACTTCAGTTCAAATAAATAGTCCCAGAGCATCTGGTAAGTTTTTTTGCCCACCCATTTGGTTAACCAAGGTATGGCATTCTGTTTATCTAGGCTATCCCAATTATTAATACTTTTTGTATAAAACACATGGGAGGCATAACGCAGTTTTGAAATTAAGCCTAATTTCGGGAAAGCGAGCAAATGAAGCGGATCACCCCATTTATAAAGTACCCCATTGTAAAAAAAGCCCATTTTAGTGTCTTGCCAACACAGTTTCTCAGAAATATTTAGCTCATTGAGCAAATCAAAAAGCGGCGTGTCGGTACGACAAATAAAATGATAGTAACGTTCAATGGTTAAGCCATCAAAGTCAAAACAGGCTGACATCCCGCCCACGCGATCATCTTTTTCATAAACATCAACCTGATGATTATTTTTTAATAACTGGTAAGCACAGGCTAAACCCATCGGGCCTGAACCTATTACCGCGATTTTTTTAGTGTTGTTAGCCATTTGTATACTGAAAGTACAACGGATTGACGGAATAAACGGATTTATTTTGAGGATGTGGATCAACGTCAATATCCCACCACGCTAGCTAACGCGAAACTAAACCTAACAGGTTTTAAAAACCTGTCAGGTTTGAATTATTAGCGTTTTAAAACAATTTTACTATACCGCTCATCACAAAAGGTTTCACGGATAGCAGCTTCAAAAGGCGTTTGCGCCACACCAAAAACCTCATAAGTATCAACACCAGTAAATTGATCGCCAGCAGTTAAGGCCTTTAATTAATCGGCCGTAAAAGGCGGTTTACGGCTAAAAACCGCATAGTCTCGTAGGGTGGGTAAGCGGGCACTACTTTCTCAAACATTATCACAAATCCGCCCGCCCGCTTGCCCACCATCTTCGTAAAAATCAACAGCCTACCTATTGCCTATTACTTCACAAGCCCATTACCAATATTTTGATAATAACACCATCCCAAAAACCACCCCAGTGCCAAAAAGTATTTAACGAAACTAAACCTGTCAGGTTTGGCTTCAGCGTTTTAAAACAATTTTACTATATCGTTCATCGCAAAAGGTTTCGCGGATAGCAGCTTCAAAAGGCGTTTGCGCCACACCAAAAACATCGTCGGTATCAACACCGGTAAATTGATCGCCAGCAGTTAAGGCCTTTAATTGATCGGCCGTAAAAGGTGGTTTACGGCTAAAAACCGCATAGATTTTTAACAGTGCGTAAAAAAGCCCATAAGGAATGTGAATAATCAATGTCTTGAGTTTTTTGACCTTTTTAATAGTACGAATAATATCGACATAATCAACTTGTTCATTACCTACAATATCATAAATATCCCCATCAGGTTGATTTTCAATGCAATCAATAATTATCCGACCAAAATCTTTGTTATACAAAGGTTGGCGCATATAACGTCCATGCCCTGGAATAGGAAACACCGGCACCCATTCCATAAAGCGCGACAACCAACCAAGATGTTTGGGATCAAACCAGCCAAACATCAACGTAGGGCGCAAGACACAATGTTTAATGCCGCTATCAATCACCATCTGTTCCTGTTGTTTTTTAGTCTTGGTGTAATCATCATCCGCCACCGAAATCACCACCGAGGAACTAATATGCACAACATAAGGTACATGATGTTTGTGTACCGTGTCTAGCACACGAACCGTTGATTCAACATTGTTGCGGACAAATAAGGCCGGATTTTTGCTGGTAATTTGTGCTTGAAGCATGACAACACACGCCGCATCTGCAAAAGCGTTTTGCCAATCACCACTGTCAACCAAATCAGCCAAAATCGTTTCGACTTCTGGATGTAATTGCTTGATAATATTTAAATTATAGGCCTGTTTATCAATAGCAACAATATTGCGATAACCTTTTAGCTTGAGCTGCACAATCAGATTTTGCCCAACTAAACCAGCCGATCCGGTTAAGATGATTTTATCTTGAACAGTCATATCCATTTACGTTTGACGTTGTTTTATTTAAATGCTGAAATTGCGATAGAGAAATTGGATTCGATTTTTTAAGACTCACATTAAATTTGATTTTTTAAGACTCACATTAAATTTGATTTTTTAAGACTCACATTAAATTTTTGAATAAAGAGTTTTATTAGGAAAGTTTTGTCATCAACTTTACAATGTCTTATGATCATTCGTTTCATGTGAACCTTGTACAAAAAAACGGCTATTTGGTAATTTTAGTTGTTCGTAACACATTGATTATAAATTATATATTTATCTATCTCCCCTCAATGTCCACAAATATCTGTTGAAACAGGTGCTCAATATTAATTATACCAGCGTCCAACTTGAACCGATGGAAAGGAAAATTGGGAAAGCCTTATGAAAGGAAAATTTGCTCAATATTTGTTATGATTTCATAAAATGTTTCTGTTAGTTACAAACTACTGTTTTTATTATCAATTGGTATCACACAAATTACCAAATAGCCCGTTTTGGCACGCAAAAACTTTGGGCACATTCCAAAAAAAATGGTCATTCATTATTAATCTCAATTTTTCGGTATTGAGTACAACGAATTACGGGGATAAACGAATTAAAACTCAGACTACCCGACGTGTTTCCAGTTGATTGATAATTCCATCAAAAACGCGAATTTATAGCGTTTCCCGATTGAATGAAGTACAAAATGATATCCAGATTATAATGAATGAAAGTTGATATTTTATTAATACACCAACCCTTCAGTTGTTGAATGTGAATAGCCTTAAGGGAACCTTGGATCCATTTCCGTGTATAAGTGTAGTTTATTCAATCGGGAAACGCTATATATTTTCAACACATTTTTTCAAAACATTTCTCGAACGAATCCCAGCTACGTTTCGTTTCACAAATTAGCTCGTTATGCCTTATTCGTTTATCCCCGTAATTCGTTGTACTCAACCGTGAAAATGGGAATGCGCCCAAAACTTTAGGTAGGCGCGAACACCATTTTCACCACCCCAGTGTTAAGCTATCCTTGCTTATCTCGAATCTTTGTAGTTAAACGAATAAATCCACCTTTTGATCGCGACCATTTTATCCCAAAGGTATTCAGATTATCACAACGCGATATTCTCAACCCAAACCCGTTTACCTGAAACCACCACCCCAATGCCCCAAATTTTTTTAACGTCATGCTCTCGCAATTCAGCCGCGTATTGCTGCGTTTGGATTTGTTCCAACGCACTTTGCATCG
>QNER01000199.1 GCA_003646175.1 Candidatus Parabeggiatoa sp. nov. 1 | reverse complement strand
TGTATATTAGTACAGCGCATTGAAGGATTGTTCGGATTGTTCGTTGGGTTCATTCGTTTATTTTGGTCATTCGCTGTACTATCTAACAATAACTACAAGGATTGTTTATAATAACGGATAACTACAAGGATTGTTTATAATAAATGATTAAAGTCAAAACAGTTAACGACAGGGATTGTATAATCGATACGGATTGGAACCAAACGGTGTTGGCTTTTAATCCTTTATTATAAACAATCCTTGTAGTTATATATTAGTACAGCTTCTTTCCTGATTTTACGGATTGTTCGTTGGGCTAATTCGTTGATTTCGCTAATTCGCTGTACTATCCTGAGTAATGCGGTTTCAAAATCCGTACAATCCGTCAATCCGCTGTACTATAGAGATTAAAAACATGCCAACATTACAAACGTTAGACGATACCAGCTCCCAAACAGACACCAATCATCATCCTCCAAAAAGCGTTGTTTCAGAAAGTGACTATTGGGAAAAATACTATCACGACCCTGAAATGACTTACGAGTGGAATAATGGCGAATTGGAGGAAAAAGCCATGTCTGATTTTATCACTTATTTAATGTATAAATGGTTCTTTGAATTGCTAGAACATTATTTGAGAACCAAGCCTATCGCCAAAACAGTTGGGTTGAATATAGGATTTCGTTTAGTGTTACCACACAAAATCACGATTCGTCGGCCCGATTTAGGCGTGGTTCTCAATAACAACCCAGTGCCGTTATCGCTGGATGATAAAAGCTATAAAGGCACCTTTGATTTGTGCGTTGAAGCCATTTCCGATTCTTCCAAAGCCGACATTGAACGTGACACCATCTCTAAAAAAAACGAATATGCGGCCGGTGGTGTCAAAGAATATTACATTTTGGATGGGCACTCACGCTATACCGCTTTTTATCGCTTGAATGCCCAACGCGTGTATGCACCCATTAAACCCGTGAAAGAGGACATTATCAAATCGATGGTATTGCCCGGCTTTCAATTTAGGATTGGAGATTTGTACCATCGCCCTTCTATAGAGGAAATGATTGACGATCCGGTTTATCAAGAGTTTGTGTTGCCGGGTTATCGTCAGGCGAAACAACAAGCCGAAGTGGAAGCACTGGCAAGATATCAAGCTGAACAACGCGCTGAACAACAGCGACTTCGAGCCGATAAATTCGCTGAACAACTGCGAGCGTTAGGCATTAACCCGGATGATCTTTTGTAGGCGGACAACATGTTACCTGCCTGAAGTACAGCTTCTTTCCGGATTTTTCGGATTGGGAAAATTCGTTGATTTCGCTAATTCGCTGTACAACCTAACAATAACTACAAGGATTGTTTAATCGATACGGATAACTACAAGGATTGTTTATAAAAAAGGATTAAAATCGCTAAATTGTAGTTATTAATCCATTATTATAAACAATCCTTGTAGTTATATTCGTTTGCATTTCTATTGCGTCAAATCCGCCAATCCGTTGTACTTCCAGTATATCTTAAACTGGAATCTTAACCTTTTTACCCAAAAATTTTGGTTGTGTTCCTAAAATATACAAATCTAAGACGGCTTTAAAACGGGCTAAGTATTCCCGAAGGGGCGTTTTTATATCGTCAAGCAGGGGCACATCTTTCGCATTGAAGCCAATCGCTTTAATGCCATAAAAGTCACTGATAAATAACGCGCGTTGGTTATGAAAGGGCTGTGAAATGATAATAATATCATCCTGGGAAAAAATTTCCTTACAACGAATAACAGAATCTAACGTACGAAACCCGGCATAGTCCAATGAAATCGCGTGCTTGGGTACGCCTCGTGCTATCAGTTCTTTTTCCATATCCACCGGTTCGTTATAATAGATACTATCATTTGAACCACTGGCAAGAATGTGTTTGATTTTGCCAGCCTTGTATAGTTGCACCGCAGCCTTAATACGATACCGAAAATAACGATTGGTATAACCATTAGGTAAACGTTTAACGGTGCCCAGTAGCAGCGCGACTTTTTTGGCGGGAATCGCATTAATATCGGAGTAAAGCCGATCTTGTGTCTGAAGTTTTACCCACCAATGACAGCCAACAACGGTAATACCTAACAATCCAAATAATAAAAATACGCCGCGCAAGAAAAATTTTAGCGGACGTGCTTTTAAAAATTTAAGCAACGACAACATGCGCTGAGCCAAATTTTTCATTTGGGCACCAAGTCGCAGAACAGCTTGCCAGACTGTTAGCAAAACGTTTTTCCATAAAAACGGTTTTAACTGGTTTTTCATAAAGTTTTTCCATAAGTCATCATATTCAATTCGCGAAACCAAAATTTTAGTTGGTACAAACTAAAGTTTGTACTCCTGGTTTGACTGTACAAACTAAAGTTTGTACTCCTAAGTTTGTACTCCTATTGTATCAATTATGTCACCTGAAAACTTTTTTCGCGCTTTAGCTGATGAGACGCGCTTACGTTGTGTTGTGTTGATACAACAAGCGGGGGAACTATGTGTGTGTGAATTGACGGATGCACTTGGCTTGTCGCAGCCCAAAATTTCTCGACATTTAGCCACCCTTAAAGCGGCTAACATACTGCAAGATCGACGTGAGGGGCTCTGGGTTTATTACGACTTACATCCTGAACTCCCGTCTTGGATTGTGACAGTTTTACAAGAAACCGTTTTGGGTATCCAAAACCTCAGGCCTTTTTGCACGGATAAAAAAAATCTTACCCAAATGCCTAATCGGCGAGGCGCACGTTGTGGGCTTGAATAAATACAAAGCCAAACCGTGATGCCTTTTTTTTTGGGGAACAGGGTTGATTTTGTATATCTGCATATCCATATATATGGAATTAAATATATTACTATCTGTTTCCTCAAATTTGATGAAAGGTATAAAACGATGAGCGCACAATGTGAAATTGCGGCCCCAAAAGTGGTTGGGGGTGATCCATTAGGAACATTTGGACGTTATCTCACCCTTTGGGTGGCTCTGTGTATTGCGGCTGGTATTGGCTTAGGCAATCTGTTTCCACAAGCCTTTGCCCAGTTAAGCCTGATGGAAGTTGGGCATGTCAACTTAGTGGTTGCGGTGCTGATTTGGGTGATGATTTACCCGATGATGGTGAATGTGGATTTCAACTCACTCAAACATATTGGTGAACGTCCTAAAGGTTTGATTGTGACTTCCGTCACTAATTGGTTTATTAAGCCATTTACAATGGCTGCTTTAGGCTGGTTGTTTTTTGAAATGCTGTTTGTCGATTGGGTTGAACCACAAACGGCTAAAGAATATATTGCCGGCATGATTTTGCTGGGTTCCGCGCCTTGCACCGCAATGGTGTTTGTCTGGAGTCAACTGACTAAAGGCGATGCCACTTATACCTTAGTACAAGTGTCCCTAAATGACATCATTATGATATTCGCTTATGCGCCCATCGTGGTATTTTTGCTGGGTATTAGTGATATTGTGGTGCCGTGGGAAACGTTATTGCTTTCTGTGGTGTTATATGTCGTTATCCCATTGATAGCCGGTTATTTTACTCGCGTTCAATTACTAAAACGGGGAAGCGAGGAGCAAGTCACGCAATTTACCAATAAGCTAAAACCTTGGACTATCATTGGTTTATTACTGACAGTGGTGTTGCTGTTTGGTTTTCAAGGCAAAACGATTCTTGAGCAACCCTTTATTATTTTATTGATTGCTATCCCTTTGATTATTCAAAGTTTAGGAGTTGCAACCCTTGCCTACATTTGGGCATGGCTGTGGCGTGTGCCGATTGAAATTGCCGGCCCGGTAGCCTTAATCGGTTCCTCCAATTTCTTTGAACTCGCGGTGGCGGTAGCGATTAGCTTGTTTGGACTAGAATCAGGCGCGGCATTAGCAACGGTTGTCGGTGTGCTGGTAGAAGTCCCCGTCATGCTGTTTATTGTGTACCTTGTCAATGGTACGCGAAATTGGTTTGCTTGGGAAAAAGCCGATGTTTGAACAATTCGCTTATTTATTAGTTTATCAAATGGGTGGTTTATCACCCGAAAGTCATTTAGGAGCCGCCCTGCATTTCTTTGTCATGGATACGGCAAAGATTTTTGTGATGCTGGTTATTATTATATATATCATGGGCTTATTTAGGACCCTGCTCAGTCCAGAAAAGGTGCGTGACTATATACGAGGGCGTTCTAAAGCACTGGCTCGCACTTTGGCGGTTACTTTGGGCGCAGTCACTCCGTTTTGTTCCTGTTCCTCAGTGCCACTTTTTATTGGCTTTGTAGAAGCGGGGATTCCACTTGGCGTGACTTTTTCCTTTCTGATAGCGAGTCCGATGATTAATGAAGTCGCGGTGGTGCTGTTAATGGGCATTATGGGATGGAAATTGACTCTGTTATATGTGATGGCGGGTTTAACGGTTGCTTACGTTGGTGGGGCCGTGATGGAACGTTTTCATCCCGAAAGATGGGTGGAAGCTTACGTGTGGAAAATCCAAATGGGACAAGCCGCACAACCCGCTGTCGATACTTCGCTACGTGGACGACATGAATTTGCCATCGGTGAAGTCAAAGAAATTGTTAGGCGTATTTGGCTATGGGTACTAATTGGTGTCGGTGCCGGTGCGTTGTTTCATGGCTATTTCCCCGAAAGTTGGGCGGAAAGTTTAACCGGAAAAGATAATTTCCTAGCTGTACCAATGGCGGTGATTTTAGGCGTACCTTTATATTCTAATGCGGTAGGTGTTATTCCGTTAGCGGAAGCTATGCTGACTAAAGGCGTTGCTATCGGCACGACTTTGGCGTTAATGATGAGTATCGCAGCGATTTCTTTACCCGAATTATTAATCTTGCGTAAAGTTATTCGTTTACCCGGCTTATTGTTATTTGTTTCAGTGTTGACTGTTGCGATTATTTTAGTGGGTTGGACATTTAATTTACTGGGCTAGTACATTGTCAATTTTGTTTTGACGGGCACCGCAGCGGAGTCCAAACTTTAGTTTGGGCAGAACCAAGATAAATCTTGGACTCCAGCCAACTATATAGATTTTAATAAAAATAAACTTCACTTCACGGATGCTATCCCTTCTTAGGGATAGTATCCGTTAACTTCACAAGAGAAAATTCAATGAAAAATATCAAAGTGTTAGGTTCAGGCTGTGCCAATTGCAAAACCACTTACGCTCGAATTGAACAAGCGGCCCAAGAAAAAGGGGTAGAAATCACTTTAGAGAAGGTTGAAGACATGGCGCAGATTATGTCTTATGGGATTATGTCTACGCCCGGCGTGGTGGTTGATGGTAAAGTGGTACATGCGGGTGGCGTTCCTGTTCAGAAAAAAATTGAAGCGTGGTTATAAAAAACCTATTTGAAGTATGAAGAATTTGGTAAAAACGCCAAAGTATCAGATACTTGGAGACCATTTGACGAAGTTTTTAGACTCGCCAAGTGCTTATCCAGTATCTAGTCAACTTGAGCAAGAAATTCAGGAAATCAAGCAAGAAATTCAGAAAATAAAGGAACGAAATCTTCGTGTAGAGGCGGATAAGGCTTGGGAAACCAGTCAAGCTCGAATCATCATTATTTCAATCTTAACTTACGGACTCATAGTCTTATTTTTCATAATAGAAGAACTTCCACAACCCTTTATCAATGCGATTATTCCAACAATAGGATTTATTTTATCCACTTTAACAGTGCCTTTTTTTAAACAGTTCTGGATAAAGTATATCTATAAACGCTAAACTTATAGGCGTTTTTCCAATGACAAAAAAACAGAAAGTCTTGTTTATTTGTATTCATAACAGTGCCAGAAGCCAAATGGCTGAGGCTTGGTTGAATCACTTTGGAAGTAATTGATGTTACGCACTCAAAGTACAACGAACTCAGAGTACAGCGAATTTACGAAAAAAACGAATGGGGAATGGTAGAATAAACGCAGGCGCTTCGATATCATCGGTTATAATAACGGATGCTATCCCTGGTTTCGGGATAGTATCCGTTAATTTCAGAGTCAGTATGAGTACAACGAATTTGCGAAAAAAACGAATGGGGAATGGTAGAATAAACGCAGGCGCTTCGATATCATCGGTTATAATAACGGATGCTATCCCTGGTTTCGGGATAGTATCCGTTAATGTAACTTCACGGCTGCTATCCCTGGTTTCGGGATAGTATCCGTTAATTTCAGAATCAGTTTATCCACGTCATTCGTTGTACTCAACTCAACTAACAATTCGCTGTACTCTACTCTACTCAACTCAACTTGAAGACTTTTTTCCAGCCGGCAAAATTGGGTGATATTGCGGTTTTGTTCATTTCCGGGCATGGTGTCAATACCGAGACTGGTTATTATTTTGTCAACTATGATGCCGAGGTTGACGATTTGGAAACCACCGGCGTTGCTTGGCAAATTTTTAAGGCCGTGAATGATCTCAAAGCGCATGTGATTTTGTTAGCGGATACTTGTCATTCTGGCAGCATTATTGGCAATGACAAGCTTAAGGAGCAAGCCCAAGTGGATCCCAGCCAATATCTGCGTGATGCAAACCTGCATAACATCATTATCTTTGCCTCAAGCTCAGGCGCAGAATATTCGATGGAGGATCCTGATTGGGGGCATGGTGCTTTTACGAAAGCGTTGATAGAAGGGTTGGAGGGGAAGGCAACGCTCGCGGGTGAGGATGAGATTAAGCTCAGTACTTTGCAAAGTTATGTCAGAAGTCGGGTTCGGAAATTAACGGATAACTTTCAAAATCCAACCATTCCTAGTTTTGTAGGCTCAGGAGATTTTTTTGAGTTGGTGTTGGCGAAAAAGAAGTAAAACGGGTGCATTCCCACAGACAGTACAACGGATACGCTAGTGCAACGGATACGCGAGTACAACGGATACGCGAAATAAACGGATAAGGCTATCTTGGATTTAGGTAGCGCTGTAGAAGTCGTGATGATGTTCAAACGGATGCTATCCCTTTTCGGGATAGCATCCGTAAAATCAGTACATGGGTGCATTTCAAACGGAAACGGATACTATCCCTAAGAAGGGATAGCATCCGTAAAATCAGTAACCAACTTTGTCTTTATCAGTTTATTTCGCGTATCCGTTGTACTCGCGTATCCGTTGTACTTAACTGTCCGTGCCGTGGAAATGCGCCGATACCTTATTCCTCTTCAAATACCGCTCCTAAACGTACTAAATAAGTATAAATCTTCGCACGTTCTCTTTGTTCCACCCATTCTAATTGTTCAAATGTCAGTTTGCCATAAACTCGAGGCCGCGCATGGAAGACGACATAATAACCAACCGTTTGGCTTTCGCTGTCCAAATAATCTTCAAGTTGTTCGAGTCCTTTCTCAAATTCAACTGCACCCCGCCAAATTTTGGTTTCAATGATATAGCGGTGTCCATGATAAACCACAATTAAGTCCAGTCGTCCACTACCTGAATTGACTTCGGTGAATAAATCACCGCCGACTTGTCGTACCAATAAATCCAGATAAGCCATCAGCAAATATTGTCCCGTCGCTTCTTGAGGCATGGGCGTGACTTTAAAGGCTTCGCGCCCACGCCGTTCGATAAATTCACGGAACTGCGAGAGCAATTGCTCCATTTGCAGCTCATCGCCAACCACATGAACGCGCAAGTCGTAACTATTCACCAAAATAGACGCTTGCAAATCCGATTCCAGTGGCTGAAAATAATCGTTTAAAATCCGTTTATAAATCGGATTCGCAATTTCACAAAAGCCTTGCTTATTTTCTTTGATGATGCCATACATCGACAGTGCATGAACCATCGGCGTGTTGAGGGTAAATTTGAGATGCGCCCCAAATAGGATGCGTAGTGTGGGTTCTTGATAAGACTGGGCGTGGCGTACTAAGGTTTCATAATTATAATTGCGTTCCCGTACCAATTTGGATAATGCACGCTGCAAATTAGCATGATCAATTGGACGGTTGCGCTCAGTCGCTATTTCTTCCGTCAAAATCGCGGCAAGTCGATTGACTAAAAAGGGTTGTCCCCCAGTGAGGGCATGAATTTCTTCTCTGACACCAGTTGCAAAGGTTTGTCCCGTTTCAACGGTATATTGCTCAAAAAGTGCTTGCACCTGTGCCAAAGTAAAAGAAGGTAATTGGATTTGACGAGCAATATTAAATGGAGAACTGCGCCCTAAGTTGAGGGTGGCGATGTTTTGAATTCCAATTAAAATAACGCTATGAAGGACACGCGGTGGGGTATGCAGTATGTAAAACTCGCGCCAAGTTTGGAGCAACGGGGAAAGTGCTTCTTGTGGTGTGGCATCAAATTCGTCAATAACTAAAACCACTTTAATGTCAGGTGCCACTGAAGCTAGGTTTTCAAAAAAATCCCACAAATTTTCTATTGTCGTGGGAGCCGCTATGGATTGAATTTTTAGTGCATTTTGATGTGCGGTTGTTCGGCTATTAATTTGCTGGCTAATTTCCATACCTATCTTATGCAAAAAACGAGTCACACTCCAACTTTCAAAACGTTGAAAACTCAGAATTACCGGTAAATAATCCGGTTTATCCAGCAACTCTGTTACTAAATGCCGCACCAATGTGGTTTTTCCCATTTGCCTTGGGGCATAGAGGGTAAAATAAGTGCCTCGCTCAATTTGCGTGACTAAATCAGTAATCAGTTCGCGGCGCGACACGACATAATGTTCGGTTTGGTTAACCGGACCAAAAGTATTAAAATAGCGCATTTTCAGTTATCAGTTTGTTACATGAAAGCAAATTTGGTAGTTCTAAACAAGTAATGGTATAAACCTGACAAGTTTTTGAAACCGGTCAGGTTTTGTCGGAAAATCACTACTTTTTAGCACTCCCCGAAATTTTTGGAGCCCTTTGTGTTTACTAAAATCTAACTTTGTGTCACTCTGGAAACGAAATACTCTCTTTTTTCGTACAAGGTTCGCCTTGTACTCCTGAAGATAATTAATACTTGACCATTCACAAATCACACAGATTATCACCCCACTCTGTGCCCTCTATATCTACCTAAAATGGCAACTCCTCACTTGAGGGCGGTTGTTGCGGTTGGGCGTTGTCCCGCGAAGCAACAAATGCCACCACGCGGTTGTCTACGATGATATCCTTGGGGCGCACTTGACTTTTGAGTACCAGTCCTTCCAAAGTTTTACAGCGACTGAGTGCCACATAAAGTTGGCCATGGGCAAAAGTCCCCCACCCTAAATCTATGATAACTTTACCAAATTGTTTGCCTTGACTTTTATGAATCGTAATCGCCCAAGCCAGCCGTAGCGGGTACTGGGTAAATGAGCCAACCGCATCAGTACTCACCATTTGGGTTTGATCATCAAACCGATAAGCCAGCACTTCCCATTTCGTTTGTTTAACCGTGTGGATTTGTTTATCCGGCGTTTCGACGCGGATTTCGTCTCTTTTGATTTTATGAACCCGTCCCAAAGTGCCATTCACCCACCGCCCTTCGCTGTCGTTTTTAACAAACATCACCTGCGCCCCTTCTTTTAACGACAAAACCAAGTCTGTCGGGAATGTCCCTTTGTCAAATTTGCCGGTGATTTCGCCATCAAATTGATATACTGGAGTGGACAATTTCGCTAAATACGTGGCATTGATTTGTGAAGCTAATTTATTAGTCGTTGTCAATGTGATGTAAAAATCGTTGATATCTGACACAAATTGTGGTTGATAACGCTGATTAATTTGTTGTATTTCGCCATGAGCCGCTTGATTGTTACGGATAGCATTGAGTAAATGCAGGAATGCTTGCTCTTTTTGGCGGTAAACCTTTGTTAATTCAAAGAATGCCATGCTAAGTTCATAAAAAACGTTGGCACTAAAAAAAAATTGGCTATCATAAATAGTGTTGAACAGCCGGGCTTCCTCATCACTAGACACCACAGGTGGCAATTGAAATAGATCGCCAACAAAAATCATTTGAACACCCCCAAACGGTTTGAAGCGAGTTTTACCATTGAGGCGCATAAAACGATCGATAGCGTCCATCATGTCCGCCCTAACCATTGAGACTTCGTCTATAATAATCGTGTCGAGAGACTGGTAAAGTTGACGTTTTTTTTGGGAACGCACCTGTTTGATTTCATCAGGATGGATCGGGCGAGGTGGCAATCTAAAAAAAGAATGTAAGGTTGCACCGCCGACGTTGAGTGCGGCTACACCGGTGGGCGCGAGTACCGCTATTTTTTTCTGGGTGTGTTGTTTAAAATAATCCAACAAAGTCGATTTGCCGGTGCCGGCTTTACCAGTAATAAAGGCACATTGACTGGTTTTTTCCATTAAGTTGTGAGCTTCGACGAATTCTGTCGTTAATTCTAATTCATCCGAAGGCGTGTCCATTACTGACGAAGTTTCTTGATTTAAAGCCATTATAGTTCCTTGGGAATTGGGAATTAGGCATTGTG
>QNER01000198.1 GCA_003646175.1 Candidatus Parabeggiatoa sp. nov. 1 | reverse complement strand
GATACATTATGTCACGCCCGCCGCCCGCTTAATATCATTATGCACATAATCCCAGGGCGTTGCCCTGGGCTGGTATGTTATCCCCTTTCAGGGGAGCACCTAATTGATGACACGCCCTATTTTGCGCGCAAAATTTTTTACCTGAAAGCCTATTCGAGGCTAAAGTTTTTCTCCGAAAAACTTTAGCCTCGAATTCAAATTCAACCCCTACGGGGTTGCACCAGGTTTTCTTAAGGCTATTCGCTTTTAAAAATCTCAACCCCAAAGGGGTTTTCAGGCCTGAAAATGTGAATAGCCCCAGGTTTCGCCTGGGGAACGTTTAAGAGTTTTGCAAGAGGCTCAAAGTATAAAATAAGCCCTTGTTGGTTTGATGTTTAAAATATCTTACCAAAAATATTTTCTTTTTTGGCCAAAAAACATGAATTCTGTTATAACCTTGAAGTGTGGTTCAAAAATGATTTGACTGATTGTAACGGATTTTGGGTAATGGGTAATGGGCATAGTCCCTACAAACCAGTCAATGTATTAAAAATCAATGAGTTACAAAGATAGGGCTAAGAAGTCAGGTGGGATCGTTGTCTGCACGTGCTTTGGATTTTTCTTGCATCAATTTGCTGAAGCTGCCTACCAAAAATCAGTACCGCCATCGGTTCCTGATTTTTACTATAGACGTTCATAAAAATATTTAGGGCAAAACCTTCAAGGTTTCCAAAACCTTGAAGGTTTATAACTGAAATTATTTTAGGACTTACGCACTCAGAACATAAGTATTTTATTTTATTGGTATTAAAATAAATGACTATAAATGGGTGAAATTAATAAGTCATTAAATTAAAAAAATTTCATTTGTCAATGCGTAAGTTCTATAAGAGTTCATCAACAGAGCCGGTTAATTCCCACACAGCCTAAATTTCCATTGTAAGCACCATTTACCGACTAAAGCTGCTCTTCTACAAAAGTTTTCAAATCCGCCAACACCCGTTTAAAGGCATCATTGGTTGCTAACACGCCTCCTTTAGCATTTTCCTGCGGCGCGTTTGTTTTAATCTCAAACACTTTTGTCGCGACCACTTGACGTGCGTCCATGTCTAACAATTGTGCCCTTAACACTAAGCGAACTTGACTCGGCTCTTCCATAAACTCTTGTTGCAGACGCACGATTTCGGTATCTAAGCGTAATTCACAGGCAATGGAGGAAGTGGCTGCAGACAATACCGCCTTAAATTTTCCCGTCGCTTCAAGATGAAGCACCAACAGTGGCAAGAACATCCGTGCCGGTGTGTCAACCCATCGACTTTCACTATAATGGCTAATTTCGTTTTCGCCACGAGTATATATTAGTGCCGGCGTGTCAAACCCGGGTGCTGCTTTTGGCATGGATACCAGTAACATTCTAGCCTTAGCTTCTTGAGCCGATGCTTCTGGAGAACTATTTAGCCAACTGACATCTAATAGATAGAAGTTATTGATCGCAGCGACTTCAGATACACTACATGCAAGGAGCATAAATAGAACAAATATTAAATTGCCACGTAGTACATTGGTTTTCATACCTATCCTCATTTGAGTTGTTCTCCCTAACCCCCGACGAAATTGGAAACGATACCTTTTTGAGGGCAAGGGTTAAAGCATACTGGTTTAAATAAGTGCTTGAACGAAAACTTGTTTAAATCTTCAACACAGAGGACACTACGCTCCCCAGAGTTTCACAGAGTTTTTGGTTATCTTGATGACTCTGTGTGACTCTGTGGTACTCAGTGAACTCGGTGTTAAAAGCAGTGTTAAACAAATAAATGGCTTTTAATACCAACTGATAGGTGCTAAGGGGTAATCAGGTAAAATATCCTCTTAACTTATTGAATATAAATGGAACTTATTGTCATTTTCACCTAATTTCCAAAATGGGCGGTTTTTTTTAATCAAATTGACAGATGCGATATTATTCCAATGATTTAACTGAAATAGACTCCCTTGAAAAGGGTGAAAGTTTCGCAATATCAGCCTATAAAAAATCCGTTGTAATTCCAGTATAACAAAGATAAAAAGTAACAATTATCAGTCATAATGCATGATGATACTTGCTCATTTGTCGTTCACGGGTATTGCCCTTTAGGGTACTTGAGTTTTCACACAACTGTAGCAAGCGGTTGGCCGGTTCGTCTGGGAATTGGAACGATCCGGCACTAGATTTCTCTCGTGCGTGCCATTACGCCTTCCCCCCAAAGGGATAGAATATTTGGTAATCTCCACACTCTCAAAACATTTCTTGGTAGGAATTACCGGATTTTCAGCCAAATACTTAAGCTGTTCCCCTACAAAATGTTTTAATTGATTTAACAACTGTGCAACGGCTTGATTGGTTGCCCATACGCCCGTTTCGGCATTTCCTTTACCCTTATCGCCGGCGTATTGCCTAATTTCAAACACCTTTGTCGCCACCACCCGAGGCACTGCCAACTCTAACAATTGTGCCCGAAACACTAAGTATACTTCACTATGGTCAGACAAAGTCTCTTGTCGCAAACGCACTATTTCAGTATCTAAGCGTAAATCACAGGCGAAGGGCGAGGTAGCTACAGACAATACCGCCTTAAATTTTCCCGTCGCTTGAAGAAAAAGCACCAACAGCGGCAAGAGCATCCGTGCCGGTGTGTCAAGCCATTGATTTTCAATATCATAGGTTATTTTATAATTGTTGTCATAATACACCAGTGCCGACGTGTCAAACCCCGGTGCGGTTTTTGGCATGGATATGAACAGTATTCTACCTGTCGGGTTGGGTGGCAAAATGACAGGCCAAGGAACATCTAATTGATAGCGTTTAGGCGGTTCTGCGGCAACAGCTACGCTACTGGCAATGAGTAGAATTAGCAGAAACCGGCTTAAATAGCCACGTAGTACATCAGTTTGAAAGTTTATACTCATCTTTTTATTCTAAATTAAATTTTGTCCATCCAGAAACTTGTTCATTTTAACTCTCGTGTCATTTCGTCGTTCATTTCGACTTCTCGGTCGAAGTTTTTGTTTGCGCGCAAAAACTTCAACCGAGAAAGGATAAATATTAATACTCTCACATCCCAAACGCTTTTTCAATGACTCAATTTGGGGTGTTTGATCGAGTGAGCTTTGCTCGAAATGAAAATGAAGGCCGCGGTTTATGGATGGACAGTAAGCTACTTTCCCCAACCACCAAAATTGGAGACGGTTGCCTCTCCATTAAGGAAAGGGTTGGGGTGATAAAAATTGTGTTCGCGCCTAAAGTTTTTGCGCGCAAAAACTTTAGGCGCGAATTGTGAATTGTGAAGCATTAATTGTTAATGAAAAAATTGCTGATTATAACGGATTTTGGGGAGCCCCTAATTTCGTGGCTTTAAAGCATTGATAATGATTCTCAACCTCGATTAAAAAGGGGGACGCGTTATTTCATTAAATATCCAATGGTTATAAATGATAAATGGATTTATTAAATAAAAACAAATAGTTATTGGTTCAAAGGTTTGTTGTTCACGATTTATTGTTTCTAATTCTTAATTAGAAATTGGGGGTGAATAAAAGCTTCCCAAAAATCCGTTACAATCAGAAAATTGTTATTTAAGTCACTATTTTTAATGATTTTTTTGTCACTGCGAAACCAAAACAGGTCAAGTTTTTGGACCAAAATCACCTGATTTTTATCATCCTAGGGTTGGGGTGATCGTTATGCCATTTGAGAAAACCAGCTTCAGAGTGTGATTTTAATTTGATGTGAACGACTGAGTCTTTTCACCAGTCACAAAATTGAGAGTACACTCATGCTGGGGCTTTAGAAAATCAGGTTCAGTATTGATTCAAAAGAAAAGTTTCACCCGTTTTGGTTCATAGTTATTAAAAACAATAACTTACTATTTTGTTTTTACTTCATAATTCACAATTCACAATTCGCTATAGAAGTTTTTCTAGAAAAACTTCTATAGCGAACACAATTCATAATTTTCACCACCCCACACTCATGCCTCATTCGCCGGGGCCGGGCGGTATTTTGGATTTCCCAAATAAGAGCATATTGGGTTTACGTTCTAATTCTTGAGCAAAGTTACGCATAGTATTTAATAAAACCTGCAATTCACGCAATGAGTTAGTCACTTCGGGCAACGCTTGGCGGGTGAAATAGTCCATATCCCGACGGCTTTCATTGACAGCGTATCTGATATCCTTGGCCGTTTCACCAATCATATCGGTTGTCTTTTCAACAGAAGAAACCGTTTGATTAACCTTCTGAGTTGTTTCGGCAAAGGCATCAGACGTGTTTTCGATAGATTCAGCCGTTTTAGCAAAAGCACTAGAACTGCTTTCGATGGCCGCTAGGCTTTTTTCTAGTTGTGCAAGTACAGCAATGGCACTTTCACTGATATTATTAATATTATCAGTGGTTTTCAATATATTTGCCAGTGCCATATCAACACTACCTGTATGTTTTGCCAAAGTGTGACTCACGGCTTCGATATTAGACAGGATATTCGCCACCGCAGAATGGTTTTCTTTAGACAATAACGCATTGACTGCACGAGACAGGCTGCTGATATTGGCCAAAAAATTGTCGGCTATATCAGGATCAAGGTTGTTCAAAAATTGACCGGCCGACTCTGATAGGTTATTGATGTTTTTCAGCAACGCAGACGCCTCCGTGTCCAAACGCGCTAGCAGCGAAGGTTTGGTTTTAAGTTCCGGATATTCTTGCCAATCTTCACGTACCAGCGGTAGCGCATCGCGGCTGCCACCCGTTAATTCTACATACGCCAATCCTGTCAAGCCTTGGACAGATAAAAAGGCTAAGGAATCTTGTTTAAGCGGCACCCCCGGCTCTATATCCAACAACACACGTATTTCCTGAGGCCGATCAGTCACTAAGGATATGTCGCGTACATAACCCACTTTGACACCACGATATTTGACGGAGGCTTTATGGTTTAATCCTGACACAGATTCTTGTACATAGATTTGATAAGTTTGGTAGCTTTTATTTTCGATACCGACGCTTAACCACAATATTGAGGCTACCAACGCGATGTTGAGTACAATAACGAAAAGGCCAACGAGGGTGTAATTGACTTTGCTGTCCATAAGGAATTTCCTAGGGTAGTGTGTAAAACCAGAACATTACAAATGTCATTGGTAGTCCTGTACATGTCGTTTTTTGGAGGCTATCCCTTGCCGCCTACCGTATCTGTTTTAGCAATTGTCCTTAAAAAAGATAATAGTCCTTATTTAAAGCGGTTATTTTCAACAAATCAATCTAATTATAAAAAATTTATTCATCAAGTTAAACGATACCATCCTATTAACCTAAACCCATTAGTTTAGTTGACTTGACAATGTTATATAAGCAGGAGTACAAGGCGAACCTTGTACGAAAAAACAGCGCGGTGATTGAAATATGACATTGTCAAGTTATCAAATCACGACAACCCAATACTTTCGCCAATTTAGCAAATAGCACATAAAAACAATCTATTATGTTTTTGCGAACGCAGAAATCTAACGGAATACAGAGAATTTCATTATCCTGCACTGGCAATAACTTTGTTAATCATTCTAATCCAAAATTAGAATTGCTGACAACAAATAAAAAAAACAAATGAAGGCATTTAGATTGTGAGTTGTTTTTATCAGTTTTTTTTGCCCAAAAATTTTCGTGCCACAATATTCGTACTAAAACGCACTTGAGAAGGGCGAAAATAAAACAAGGGTTTGTGGTTCACAAAATTCGCGGTTCTATTGACTTTTTTGCGGTTTATTCCGTCAATCAGTTATATTCTCAACATAACAAAAAAACCGATTACCTATTGCCTATTAAAATTGGTTAACTATTTTTGAGACTTTGCTCCCTTTTTGAGGGCGAAAATGAAATAAGAGGTTATGGTTTACAAAGTTCGCATTTCTATTAACGTTGAGTAACATCCGCCTTAAAAAAAATCCGTTAAATCCTTCAATGCGTTGTACTTTTTGTATAACTGAAGGATGTCTTTTATGTTATATTTCTGATACTCGATGTTCAAGTTTTTTTCCTTGGGTTGTGTTGCCCCTATCAACCAGGGGCGTTGCCCCTGGCTCTAATAAAATGCCCCTTTGGGGCGGGCGCAAAAACGCCAATCAATAACGAGCCCTGAAAGGGCGATATTAATAGAGCCAGGGGCAACGCCCCTGGTTAATAGGTTTCAAAAACTTGAACATCGATTTATATACTTCGCTCTCTTGAAAAGGCTGAAAAAATAAGAAGTTATGATTTACAAAGTTCGCATTTTTCTTAACGTTGAGCCATATACACCTTAAAAAATCCGTTTTTTCTGTCAATCCGTTGTCCTTCCAACATATTCAAGCGTTGCAATAGAATGCCTGTGTCTTTGCTCCGCAAAACGAATTAGAAAAGTTGTTTCGTTTATCGCGAATAAATTTCTATTATTATCATGTTAATCAAACCTTTCAACCACTTGGTTTCCAAACTTTTCAAAAAACGCTCGCTTCAAACTGTCCTAATTCTCGCATTTGTGAGCCAAATCTTCGCAGCCGTCGGGCTAACGGGGTGGTTGTCATTTCACAATGGGCAACGGGCAGTTGATGATCTGGCCTCTCAGCTGCGGCGCGAAGTCACCGCTCGTATCCGCCAGCATCTCGAAACCTACATGGCAATGCCCCATATGGTTAATCAAATTAACGTGGATGCCATTCGTATGGGTTTGTTGAATTTGGAAAATATCGCCTCCCCCCCCGTCAAGCCTTCAACTGAAATCCCAACGCCCTCTTTATCGAGAAAAGCTAGAAAGGATTTAGAATACTACTTTTGGAATCAAATACAACAATTTAACAGCGTCAGTTATATTGCGCTAGGCACGGAGATGGGAGAATATGTCGGTGCTCAAATTCTGAGTGAAGGTTCAACCCCAGTTGTGACGTTATATAGCACCATTGGCGATCATCTCGAAATTTGGGAAACTGACAGTCAAGCCAACCTGACTCAATTCAAAAAAACCTTGGAAAACTATGATCCTAGAATTCGGCCGTGGTACAAAGCGGCTGCGAAAATCCCCGCTGGCAAGCCGAAAGGTGTTTGGACTGAAATTTATGCCTATTTTTCTGGTAAAACTATGACGATTTCTGCTAATCAGCCGGTTTACGACAATCAAGACAAATTATTGGCTGTCGCCACCGCTGATCTCACACTCTTGGAAATTAGCCAATTTCTCAGCAACTTAGCAATCAGTCCGCGTGGACAAACCTTTATCATGGAACGAACTGGCATGTTGGTTGCTACATCAACTTCTGAACAGCCATTTCGCATCCATCAGGCAAAACCAAAAGCCGAACGGTTTAAAGCGACAGAGAGCCATGATACGTTGACTCGCGCCACCGCCCACTATTTGACTCAACATTTTGGCGATCTCAACCAGATCAACCATAGCCAACAATTGGACTTTGTGCGAGAAGGCGAACGACAATTTCTACAAGTGGTACCGTTTACAGATAAGTGGGGGCTGGATTGGCTGATTGTCGTCGTGGTGCCAGAAGCCGATTTTATGGGACGCATCAATACTAACACGCACATTACTTTCCTATTATTTATAGGCGCATTAATAGTCGCGATGCTGATTGGCATTTGGACAGCCAGATGGATTGTTCAACCTATTGTGCGTCTGAGTCAGGCGGCTCAACAACTCTCGACTGGGGAATGGAATTGCCAGTTACCCATTGAACGCGCTGATGAAATTGGGCAGTTAGCCAGAGCGTTTAATCGGATGGTAAAGCAGTTGCAAGCGTCATTTATCCAGTTACGCGAAAATGAAAGCCGATTGAAGCAATTTCTTGAAGCGATACCAGTAGGCGTGATGGTGCTTGATGCCCATGGTAAACCTGACTATATCAACCAAAGGGGACAACAGTTGCTTGGCAAAGATGTTGCGCCCATTGTGACTCTCAAGCAATTGTCTGAGGTTTATCAAGTCTATATCGCCGGCACTCATCATAGGTATCCGGTTGCCCGGCTGCCCGCTGTGCGAGCGTTGCGAGGCGAAAGTTCAAGCGTAGCTGATATAGAAATCCATCAAGGCGAGAAAATTATTCCGTTAGAAATTTGGGGAACGCCCATCTTTGATGACAATGGTAAGATTGCTTACGCCATTAACGCTTTTCAAGACATCACGGAACGCAAACGGGCGGAAGCGGAACGAGAAAGGTTTACCCATGAACTTCAACAGCTCAATCAAGCTTATGAACGTTTTGTGCCGCGGGAATTTTTGAGTTTTCTTAACAAACAAAGCGTTATTGATATTAAACTGGGTGATCATGTTGAAACCGAAATGACTATCTTATTTTCAGATATTCGTGATTTCACGATGCTTTCTGAAAATATGACACCGCCGGAAAATTTTTATTTTATCAATGCTTACTTAAGCCTGATGGAGCCTATTATTAATCAATATCAAGGGTTTATTGATAAATATATTGGTGATGCGATCATGGCTTTATTTCCAACGAGTGCCGATGAGGCCGTGCAAGCTTCTATTGCTATGTTAAAAATGCTGGCTCAATATAATCAAGACAGAAACCAAGTTTTTTTAAAAAACGTCGCTTCGATTCACAACCAAGGACAGCAACAAAAGAAATATCAACCACTTAAAATTGGTATTGGCCTAAATACGGGCCCACTGATGCTGGGCACGGTGGGTGGTAAAAACCGCATGGATGGCACGGTGATTGCGGATGCGGTGAATTTAGCGTCACGCATTGAAGGTTTAACAAAAACTTATGGCACCGCCCTCTTAATCACTGAGCAAACCTATCAAAAATTAGCAGACGCTTCCCAGTATCACATTCGGGTGATTGATCGTGTGAAAGTCAAAGGCAAAACTCAAATTGTCACGGTTTATGAGGTTTTTGATGCTGATCCGCCTTCGCTTATGACACTGAAATTAGAAACTGGCACTGGGTTTGAGGAAGGTTTTAAGCATTATCATCATGAACAATTTGATAAAGCCCAGGTTTGTTTTGAGCACGTTTTGCAAATTAACGAAAATGATCAAGCGGCGCGAGTGTATTTATCGCGTTGTCAGCCACAGTTGTTTCGGGAATAACGACAACTCTGTTAAGTACAGCGAATTCCATAAAGTTAACTTGACTGAAACGAATGAGAAGCTCTCCGTTTTTTCGTACAAGGTTCGCCTTGTACTCCTGATAGTATCACACATAAAAAAAATGAGATTCTTTGTCACCTTTTCCCATCACAAAACAGATATTATCCCGAAAAGGGATAGCATCTACAGCGAATTCCAGAAATATTAGTACAGCTTATTTCCGGATTTGACGGATTGGTTTTTTGAGGTTGATTGAGTGAGTCATTATTGTGTTGTATCAATCCGATTAGTCCAGAAATAAACGGTACTTGCTCTGTTGTATCAATCCGATCAATCCTTCAATGCGTTGTACTTAGTTTTGAGGTAAAAAAAGTGTTAAACAATTGGCTGAATGGATGTGGCGGAACTTAAACTTGCTAAAATAAAATCCGAAGCCCGCCGTTTTTTCGTACAAGGTTCGCCTTGTACTCCTGATAATATCGCACATAAAAAAAAATTATATTTTTTCTCACCTTTTCCCATCACAAAACAGATACTATCCCGAAAAGGGATAGCATCTGTTGTGCAGTAACGATTAAGGATTCGCGTTACCTATCTATCAACCGCAACATTTGTGTCTCACCGGTTGGATAAGTCACTGTAAAGCCCACCGTTTTGCCATTTTCAGAAATAGGTGTCAATACGATCTGATCGTTTTTGGTTTTTTCACCATCCTGACTCAGATGCACTATATAGTCAAACACACCGTGATAGCGTTTACCTTCAATCGTGAGAGAAACCGTGCCATCATTGGCTAAGTCTAAATCAGTACCATCTTGATCGGCCTGATAGTCGGACAACGCTTCTGGGTAAGCGCAAAACGGATGAATGAGTTGTTGCCGTTTTTGGCCGGTTTCATCAACAAAGACTAAGCGCAGGGAATGGCCGTTTTTAGCTGGAAAAAGGCCTAAAGGTTCTTTGTTGCTCACCGGGTGGGCTGCAATGTCGGCACGAGCCACCGCTCGGCTTTCCTGAAGCGTCACACTCAAAATACCATTGTCTTGCCACACCACTTCACTCTTTAAAGCTGCCAACGCTTGACATAAAGCCGAAATATTCTGGACAATGGGATGGGTAAATATTTCTCGGCCCAGTGTCGTCACAAAAATCAGGCTACCATCAGGATTGGCGGTGAATTGGGTCGGTTTGGCTTGCAGCCTGACACGCACCGGGAGAACTGCATAGTTGATACCTTCAAATGTCAATCTGAGTTGACCATTTTTAGGATGTTGCGTCAGTTGCCAATGATTGTTTTTGAGTTCGGGCAACTC
>QNER01000197.1 GCA_003646175.1 Candidatus Parabeggiatoa sp. nov. 1 | reverse complement strand
TAACGTAACGAAACGGATTAACGAAACGGATGCTATCCCTTCTTAGGGATAGTATCCGTTAACTTTGAGAAAGTATAGTCAAGCGGGAAAATAGAAATGCGCCCCAATTGAAGAACTTGCAAAACTGGTTTCGAGGCCAAAGTTTTTTGTGCACAAAAAACTTTAGCTGGTTCGATGCCAAAGTTTTTCGCATCACTCCAACTTTTGCCTCAAATAGGTAATATAAATTTTCAGAAAATTATTTTCAGAAAATTAATTTCTTTGGCAGCCAACAGCTTTTCACGCAAAAAATTGTAATAGGTAATAGATTTTATATAGTGGGTTTGGGATGATAGGCACTACTGATGTTCCGGCTTTAGGACACAAACCAAGAATAAAATTCATCAAATTCGATTTGACGCAAAAGTTTTTGCGTAGAAACGAAAAATCAATAAATGAGTGCCAGTTTTTTTTATAAGTATTCTAGTGCCTTGTCGGTTTTCTATTGTCGGGTAGCCAAGTAGGGTGTGGACGCACCCTACAAAACCAAATTGACAAGGTACTAGTTCTTCGTGACAATATTGCCAAAGATTTTTCTTCGACTTAATTAGTATTTTACATGGGTTTATTCGCTATTTACGAACTATTTTTTAAAAGTGAGTCATCTGTCTAAAGTGTCCCAAAACCACGATGATTTGGATTGTACTTCAGATCATCAGCACAGTTTGTTAAAATGCTGTGCTTTGATTTATAGAGTTGTCCGAAAATAAGAAAATAAGGGTTTTGTTAGCGGAAGGGGCGATGCCCCTGGCTTTCTTATTTACGGACAAGTATTATATTTAGCAGACTATCACATCATTCCATATAACCAACAAACGCTTAAGGTTGTTTGGGGAATAACATCATCAATTCCCAAAACCTTTGAAAACAAACATTTCGTTCTGGTTAATATTCGCTGGTTACGAACAACGAATATCAGTAGGATTACTTTATATTTCAGTAAGTTATTTAATAAATACTGAATACGTTGTGGTTTAACCTCAAAAAATAACTGATTGTCGCGGATTTTGGGAAAAGCTTTGCTCATATCGATAGGGGGATTATTTATCAATTGATTAACTTATTGTTTTTATTCAGAACTATGAATCCACCATTCGTCATGACCAATGGAAAATTCCCAATGGAGAATTTCCGATAAAAGGTTTTAATGCCTTGATAAGTATTTTAATTTTAATAGGATGGGGTGGGCACGTTATTTCCACTGGGATAGTCCAGTATTAAATCGTGATGGTATTCAAACGGATACTATCGGTGGCAAAGGATAGCAACCGTCAAATAACTAAATGTACAGGACTCTGTTCACTTTTTCACCCATTACCAAGTTCCTCCCCAAAATCCGTTATAATCAATCAGGCAAACCTAAGTTAGGAATGCTTGATGCGGAGCTATCATTATGAATTGGGCGGATTTTAGCATTATTACCCTTATTTTACTGTCGGGTGTTATCAGCTATTTATATGGTTTTGTTAAAGAACTTTTTTCGTTCTTAGTTTGGTTTCTCTCTTTTGCGACAGCCCTCATTTTTTTAGAGGGACTAGCCAGTCTATTGACGACGTGGCTTCCTTTTGCCGATATACGTTTGGGCGTGGCTTTCGCCATACTGTTTTTTAGCAGCTTTCTTTTGCTTGAATGGCTCAATTATCTTATTCTCAATTCCATCGGCCCCACCGATTTATCTGTGCCCGATCGTGTTTTAGGGATACTATTCGGTACCGCTAGAAGTTCGGTTATCGTCACTGTATTGATCATGCTGGGGGGACTGAGCCACATTCCAGCTACCACTTGGTGGCAAGAATCTGTTTTTATTCAAACAAGTTTTAAACCAATCGTGGTGGAATTGCGTCGCCATTTGCCGTTTGAGATTGCTACCCACTTCAATTTTGAACCTGTGCCTGAACAGAGCCCACCGTCTTTTTAGGTAATGAGCTGTTTTGTTATGTGTGCAATTATTGGAATTGTTGGAAAATCAAGTGTGAACCAAGCCTTGTATGATGGGCTGACTGTATTACAACATCGTGGGCAAGATGCCGCCGGCATTGTAACCTGTGAAGGTGATCGTTTCTATCTGCGTAAGAATAATGGCCTGGTCCGTGATGTTTTTCATACCAGCCACATGCTGAACTTGCGCGGTAATATGGGCATAGGCCATGTGCGTTATCCAACTGCAGGTTGTGAATCAGGTGCAGAAGCACAACCTTTTTATGTGAATTCTCCTTATGGTATTACCCTAGCGCATAATGGTAATTTAACCAATGCGGCAGCTTTGAAAAAGGATTTATTTCAAGACGATTTGCGCCATATCAATACGGATTCAGATTCGGAAATCCTACTCAATATTTTTGCCCATGAATTACATAAATTACATAAATTACAGATTAATCAAAAGGATATATTTGAAGCCGTCAAAGGTGTACATAAGCGTTGCCGGGGCGGTTATGCTGTTGTTGCGATGATTACAGGTGTCGGCCTTGTTGCATTTCGGGATCCTTATGGAATTCGTCCGGTTGTGTTTGGCAAACGCAATACAACAGCCGGGACGGAATATGTCGTGGCATCAGAAAGTGTGGCGATTGACGTGCTAGGATTTGAGTTAGTGCGTGATATTGCGCCAGGCGAAGCCATTTTCATCACAGCTGATGGGCAACTCTATACTCGCCAATGCGCTGATAATCCCCAATTGTCGCCTTGTATTTTTGAGATTGTCTATATGGCACGCCCCGATTCAATCATGGACGGTATTTCCGTGTACAAAGCACGTTTACGCATGGGCAAATTGCTGGCGAAAAAAATTTTACGTCTTTATCCCAAACACGATATCGATGTGGTTATTCCCATTCCCGATACCAGCCGCACCGCTGCGGTGCAATTGGCTTATATACTCAATTGCAAATACCGCGACGGTTTTGTGAAAAATCGCTATATTCCACGCACCTTTATCATGCCTGGGCAAAGTATGCGTAAAAAATCGGTGCGCCAAAAACTCAACGCCATTGGTTTAGAATTCAAACACAAAAATGTGTTGCTGGTGGATGACTCAGTCGTGCGTGGCACGACTTCCCAACAAATTATCCAAATGGCGCGTGACACGGGTGCCAATAAAGTTTATTTTGCCTCCGCCGCGCCCCCAGTCCGTCATCCAAATGTTTATGGGATTGATATGCCCTCGGTGCATGAATTACTCGCCCATAATCGTACCACTGAAGAAATCGCTGAGATTATTGGGGCTGACTGGTTGGTATATCAAGACTTGGAAGACTTGATCGCTTGTGCCCGCAAAGGCAATAAAAGCATCAAACAATTTGACACTTCCTGTTTCACAGGGCACTACGTTACTGGCGACGTTGATCAAAATTATCTTGATCACATAGAACGCTCTCGCAATGACGCTGCGAAAACGGCATGTAACAAAGCGCAAGAAACTGAAGTGATTGATTTACATAACGTGACTTAAACTTAACAGTAAAAGGGGAAAGGGGGCAGTACTGGGGTGGTGAAAATTGTGTTCGTGGCTAAAGTTTTTTTGGCAAAAAAAACGTTAGGCGCGAATTGTGAATTGAAAACCAATCCATAACTTATTGTTTGTTCTATGGTTTCATTTCAATGGGAACATTTGGGATTTTTTCGCCCCAACCAAGCACTACCCCCCTTTCCCCTTTCCCCTTATCAAATTGACCTATGTACAGGAGAAAAATGATAACATATTGATTTTAAATTGTATTTCGTGATGCTATCGCTTTTTTGGCGATGGTATCACTTTTACGAATTGTATTTCGTGATGCTATCGCTTTTTTGGCGATAGTATCACTTTTGTGGCTCACATAATTATAATGTGTCTCGTTCCAAATCAATCTATCCCAAGACTTAAAGACAGCGATAAAAACTGGTTATTTTTGAGTGATACTATCGCCAAAAAAGCGATAGCATCACGACTTGAACACTTTTTTGTCCTGTACAAAGCAAATTGACATAACATTGCATAGAAAAAAATGATGACAACAGACTGGAATGAATTTGGTTTTAATACTCGCGCAGTACGAGCGGGGCAAGTGCGTAGTGACGAAGGTGAGCATAGCGAAGCCATTTTTCCCACTTCTAGCTATGTTTTTGAAAATGCCGCTCAAGCAGCGGCGCGGTTTGCTCACACAGAGCCGGGCAATATTTACTCGCGTTTCACCAATCCAACTGTGCGTAACTTTGAACAGCGCCTTGCAGCCCTAGAAGGCGGGGAGCGTTGTATAGCAACAGCCTCCGGTATGGCTGCTATCTTTAGTACCTGTTTAGGCTTACTCAAAGCCGGCGATCATATTGTGGCTTCGCAAAGCATTTTTGGTACAACGGTGGTGCTGTTCAGTAATATTTTGGCAAAATTTGCTATCAAAACCACTTTTGTCAACTTATCTGACATAAACAGTTGGCGCGCCGCTATGCAACCTAACACCAAACTTTTGTTTTTGGAAACGCCTTCTAATCCCTTGATGGAACTTGCCGATATACGAGAATTAGCAGAATTGGCCCATGCACGCAATTGTTTATTAGTGGTTGACAATTGTTTTTGTACGCCAGCATTACAAACCCCGTTATCTTTGGGCGCAGATATCGTGATTCACTCGGCCACTAAATATTTAGATGGACAAGGGCGGTGCATGGGTGGCGCGGTGGTGGGCCCTGAAAAGATCATCGGGGGCGACATTTTCGCGATACTTCGCTCTGGCGGCCCCACCATGAGTCCCTTCAATGCCTGGGTGTTTCTTAAAGGCCTAGAAACACTCAATTTGCGTATGCAGAAACATTGCGACAATGCCGAGACTTTAGCTCATTGGCTGGAAAAACAAGACATGGTGGAACGTGTTTACCATCCCAGTTTACCCACCCATCCGCAACATGAATTAGCCAAAGCGCAACAAAGCCGCTTTGGTGGTTTAGTCTCATTTGATGTCAAGGGTGGACAAGAAGCTGCGTGGCGCGTGATTGATTCAACCCAAATCATGTCCATCACAGCCAATCTGGGTGATACCAAAACCACCATCACGCATCCGGCAACCACGACTCATGGCCGTCTCACACCAGAGCAACGTCAAGCAGCTAGTATTGGTGATGGCTTGGTTCGTATCTCGGTGGGCTTAGAAGATGTTGAAGATTTGCAAGCGGACTTATTGCGGGGATTAACAGCATAAACGCAGTTAAATGGTGGATTATGCGCTCAGGCTAATCCACCTACTCACTGATTTTTAAGACAATATATTAACTTGACAATATCATATTATCAGGAGTACAAGTACCTTGTGCGAAAAAACCACGTATTTGGTCAGGCGTACAAGGCGAGCCTTGTTCAAAAAACGGTAGAGTCTCATTCGTTTCAGGCGAACCTTGTACGAAACAAGCGTTATTTATCAGGAGTACAAGGCGAACCTTGTACGAAACTAGCGTTATTTATCAGGAGTACAAGGCGAACCTTGTACGAAAAAACTTGATTCTGATTGAAATGTTGTCAATTTAAGTAAGCCGATAACTTTCATTAACCACAGAAAACACAAGATGCAACACCATGAAATTAAAAAACATACCTCAATAGGTTATCCTAACCGCAGCCGGGCAAAGAACCAAAGCCTTTCAGGTGAGAACCATGCCAATGATTCAAGCACAAACTTCAACAAAAGAAGTTCACACACAACCCAGCTTTAAAGAAGTACATGACATTGCCATGACTGATGCTGAGACTCAACAGAGTTTAAAAGAAGTACTCGACATGGCTACCGCCGAAAAGAAGCGTTTAACATTGGTGTATGAAAATAGGCTGTTTTTGACGGTTGTACCAATAGATGATGTTAACGTGATAGAAAAACTTGAGGATTGTATTGATAATGCTAATGCTGATGATGCGCTCAAAGAGGAGGGATTCATTTCTGAAGAACAACTTGACAAAAAATTGGGGTGGTAAACAGTGGCTTATACGATTCAATACAAACCCGTTGCATCACGCCAAATCGCCAAGCTGAGTAAAAATATTCAGGCCAGATTAAAACCCAAAATCAAGGTATTGGCTAACAACCCACGCCCACACGGTGCTATAAAGCTACAAGGCTATGAAAATCGCTATCGTATTCGGGTGGGTGATTATCGTATTATCTACGAGATATGGGATCGTGTTTTGGTTATTGTAATCGCTGAAGTGGGTCATAGAAGTGATGTTTATGGTTCATAATTGTGTGAATCCAACATGAGGTATCATTGTTTTAAACTTACATACATTTTTTCGCAACTGGGTATCACTATGAACAATAATTATTCTGGTTATAAGGGTTTCACTCTTATCGAATTGATGATTGTTGTGGCTGTTATTGGAATTGTGCTTGCTTTTGCAATTAATGCTTATTACAAATAGCCTCAACAGCAACATGAAGTTAAGCAGAAAGTGATGTCTTTCTTAGAAGAGATGAATCCTGAATTAAACAAAAAAATTGCCGAAATTCGGGCAAAAGTAGCGCGTATTGATAGTAAGATTCAACAGTTACGTGATTTAAAAACAGAGTTTCCAAATCAGATGCTTATTGATAAAACGCTGAGTCAATGGCATGCACTGAGGAAACAATTAAGCCAAGTCCCTGATGATATTTATTAATCTGTAGAAATTGTGTATGTTGTTTATTGAATTGATGAAATACAAGGCCGAAAGAAATTTGGTGTTCTATCAAAAGAACTCCTAAAAAAGGCAAATGCAGCCTTAGCAAATGCTGAAGCCACGAAATCCACTATAGAGGAACAACTGTCTGAATAGTTGCGCCTTGGTAAATTGAGTACAGCAAATCGAATCGAGTACAGCGAATTGACGAAATAAACGAATTTGTCAAAGCAATTCTCACCGGTTATTCGTTTATTTCCAAATTCGCTGCACTGTATTTGAACCACCCTATATTTCTACAAGCAAAAACGACAACTCTTTGAAATAGGTGAATAATGGATTTTTCTTACCTAGATTTGCTCAAAGAAAAACTCGAGCAATATCGGCCTTTACCCAATGCGGTGGTTGATAACCTACATGAAGAACTTGTGCTACGTTGGACTTATCATTCTAATGCCATCGAAGGTAATACCTTGACTTTGAAAGAAACCAAAGTCGCATTAGAAGGCATCACAGTCGGCGGCAAGACATTGAGAGAACATTTCGAGGTGATTAATCATCGTGATGCGATCCTGTTCTTAGATACACTGGTGCGAAAATCAGAGGTACTTTCTGAATGGCAGATCAAAAATATTCATCAATTGATACTGAAGAATATTGATGATGAAAATGCCGGGCGATATCGCACTATCAATGTGACGATTGCTGGTGCTCAACATTTGCCACCCGACTTTCTTCACGTTCCCTCACAGATGACTGCGCTTATGCACGAATATCAAGCAGAAGCATCCAAGCGCCATCCGGTTGAACAAGCGGCTCGACTTCACTGCGATTTGGTAAAAATTCATCCATTTACCGATGGCAATGGGCGTACCGCCCGGTTATTGATGAACTTAGAATTAATGAAATCAGGATTTCCTGCCGCTATTTTACCGGTTGAACGCCGCTTAGCCTATTATGAAACACTGGACAAAGCACATATCGAACGCGATTATGTTCCTTTTTTTTCACTTATCTCTGAAATTGTTGTGCGGAGTTTTGCGCCCTACTGGTATGCGTTAGGAATCAAACCGTGAACAAGCTCACACTTGTCACCAATTTTCGCAACGTGACTCAAAGGTGGCAAACAGCAAAAGTAATAAACCATGAGACCAAAAAATGAAAAATAAAAAATTCATGACGACTAAACAACGAATTTCCAACATAATAGAACAATGGTATTTGAAAGACCCCCTATTTTTTATGGTTTGGACAACTCACGAATTAAGTGTCAACCCAAACCTTAAAAACATCCGGGTTGGGCAGGGCAAAATCGAATATAACCCAACCTTTATTGATGCTTTGGATGATAAAACACTTTACCAAGTGCTCCGATTTGAAGCTATGCGGATTATGTTAAAGCATCCCTATTTGCGCCGCAAAGAAATCCAAATCGTGGCTTACGCGGCAAGCAATATTACCGTCCAAGAATATCTGAAAACGCCGCTTGATTTCCCGTGTGCAAAACAGGTTTTTCATACGAAGGAATATGATAATAAGTACTTTGAATTTTATTATCATCAACTGTTAAAACAGATAGAAGACAAGGGTTCAGCGATGGGGCAAGCTGCGCCTTCTGCTGGTACTGGGCAACAAAGCGGACAAACCAGCGATGGCGATCAAACCGCCAGCCAAAATGGCAAAGATGATTCACAGAAACCGGAGGGAAAACCACAATCACCGGAAGCTTTGAACGAACAAAGTGATAAAACCACAAAAATGGATCAATACACCGATCCAGAAACCAGTGGTATCGAGAACACCGAACTCTGGGATGCCAATGAATATCATAGCAACCAAATCAATGACCAGATAGAATCGGCCTTGGAAAATAATACCTGGGGCACTATTCCCAGCCGTGTCCAAGAACGAATTCTTGCCACCTTAAAACCCAAAGTCAATTATCGGGATATCCTCAAATCATTCAGAACCAGCATTCTTTCTGTCAACCGCGTTTTGACTCGGATGAAACCCAGCCGCCGTTATGGGTTTTTATACATGGGCAGCCGTCGCGATTTTGGCACAAAACTGTTATTTGCCGTTGATGTCAGCGGCTCGGTTGGTAGTCGCGATCTGATGAAGGCATTCTCAGTCATTAATCAATTGTTCAAATATGGCATTGAACAAGTCGATGTCCTGCAATTTGATGCAGAAGTCAAAGGAGAACCGCTTTCTTTGAAGAAGGCTAAATACAAAGTCAAAGTGATTGGGCGCGGTGGCACCAACTTTCAAGCCGTGATAAATTACATCGACACCCATAAAGATTATGATGGCCTCATCATCTTTACCGACGGCTGTGCCCCCGTCCCCACCACACCTAAAAACAAACGAACCAGAATTATCTGGCTGTTTAACAATGAACGCAATTATACACGCATGAAAGATGATTTAAGGCCGCTCGGACATTCGGCTTTTATTAAAGAAAGTTGAAATGAAGGGGCGCGTCTCAATAAGCAAATCATCTTGACCTCAAATTGAGAAATCTGATTTTGCCAAAAAATCGGATTTCTTTAATATGTTGTATGAATTCACTAATTACGGAAATTTGAATATGTTATTAGTCAAAGTCGGAATAATAGTCAGTGCTTATGTTGGAGCTAGGCTGTTTGAAGGTCACCGCGATAAAAAATCGTTCACCCAGACAATGAGTCTTCAACCGTTCCAAAAAACGCCAGACTCTCATCAACTGGAAGAAGTTGTCAAAGACAACAACATCGTTCTGCAGCCACTCAAACCTGAAAGTGTCAAAGAGAACACAGATCATGGAATTGAGAAAGGGTATGATCATCATTTTAAAGTGAGTATAGCAGCTATGGGGTTATCGGTAATCCGTCATATTTACCCACCTTTAACTCTGTTAAATGTCGGCGTGATTGCTTATACCACCTTTCCTATTTTGAAAGATGCTGAAAAATCGCTGTTGGAGGAACGGCGTATCAAGACTGATTCTCTCACTTCTATTGTCAGCATTATGTCCCTTGCCATGGGTCAGTATTTTGCAGCTGCCCTTGAAGCCTGTGGTTATCACTTTGGCTGCAAAATGCTGAGCAAAAGTAAAGACATTTCTACCAAAATGCTCACCAATGTCTTTGAACAACAACCGAGCAAGGTATGGGTTTTAAAAGACTTGGTGGAAATCGAAATTCCCCTAGAATCGCTTCAGAACGATGACATTGTGGTCGTCAAGGCGGGTGATATCGTCCCAATTGATGGCACCATCACCGATGGTATGGCGATGATTGACCAACACGCATTGACTGGAGAAGCCGTGCCTGCTGAAAAAGGTATTGGTGATCAAGTGTTTGCAGCCACAATCGTCGTCAGCGGCAGTGTCTATATAAAAGTTGAAAAAACCGGGCTTGAAACTACTGTTGCTAAACTCGGCAAAATTTTGAGCCACACGGCCGACTTTAAAACGAATCTCCAGTTAAAAGGAGAGAAATGGGCGGATAAAGTGGCAACGCCTTTGATCGGTGTGAGTTTATTATCTTCACCGATCTTAGGTGCGTCATCTGCAACCGCCATCCTGTACAGTGCCCCTGTAAACACGATTAGAGTGCTAACTTCACTTCAGACGTTTAACCATCTCACTTTGATATCGAATAAGGGCATTTTAATCAAAGATGGACGCGCGCTTGAAGAATTAACCCAGATCGATACCGTATTGTTTGATAAAACCGGGACATTGACGACTGGGCAGCCCGAAGTTGGGCAAATC
>QNER01000196.1 GCA_003646175.1 Candidatus Parabeggiatoa sp. nov. 1 | reverse complement strand
TCCTGATAAAGAGGCCGAGCAAGTGGTATTGTCCTCGTTACGCCACCCGCAAGACAGCCAGTCGGATGTTGCGTTTTTGTTGAATACCTTGGGCAAACTATGGCTGGCTGGCGGAGCAGTGGATTGGTCAGGATTCTATGCTTATGAGCGTCGTCATCGCCTCCCCTTGCCAACCTATCCTTTTGAACGTCAGCGTTATTGGATTGATCCACCTAAATATGGGATCAATATTCCTCAAGTTTCATTGGGCAAAGAACCTGATATTACTGATGAGTTCTATTCACCAGGGTGGAAAATATCCGTGCCTTTAACGCCGCTGCCTGTGGAATCAATAAAATTGGCATCATTATGCTGGTTGGTGTTTGTTGATGCGTGCGGTTTGGGTATCCAACTGGTCAAAAAACTAGTTCAATTGGAGCAAGAGATCATCACGGTGAGAGTGGGCTCCGAATGGACTCTGCTTAATGATCACGACTATATTCTAAATCCCGAAAAACGTGAAGAAGACTATGAGGCATTACTTGAAGAACTTCGGACAATCAACAAAATACCTCATAATATTGTTCATTTATGGATGGTCACCCCAGACGATAACGAAGAGCCAGGACTTGAAAGGCTTGAGAAAGCACAAAGATTAGGATTTGACAGTTTACTCTTTTTAGCACAGGCACTTGGCAAACAAGAGCTGACTCAAGAAATTCAACTCATGGTCGTGTCAAATAACATGCAGACGGTGACCGGAGAAGAAATGGTGTGCCCGGAAAAAACAGCATTGCTTGGCCCAGTTAAGATTATTGGGCAAGAATATCCAAATATCCATTGCCGTAGCATTGATGTGGTTATTAATCCGTCAAAAATGGGAATTGAGCAGAAACTCATCGAATCATTGCTGGTCGAGTTGACAACCCAAACGACTGATCAAGTCGTTGCCTACCGTGGCAAGCATCGTTGGGTGCCGACTTTTGACTCGGTTAGACTGGATAACTCCATCAAAAGAACCTCTGAATCAAAACCATTAGCGGATAATTTGGAAAGGGAAGATTCCTCTCAGCGTCATTCAAGGCCAAATTTGCCAACTCCATACCTAGCACCCCGCACGCCTATGGAAATCACTTTAACCAACATCTGGCAAAAACTCCTAGGTATTGAGCAAATAGGAGTCTGTGATGACTTTTTTGAACTGGGCGGAGATTCTCTGTTAGGTACACAAGTCATTTCTGATGTGCGCAAAACTTGTCAGGTGGAATTACCCCTGCAAATCCTGTTTGAAAAACCTACCGTGGCCGAACTTGCAGGCTGTATTGAAGCCTCCCGTATGACGACAGCACCAGAATTACCACTGACAACTGATATTTTAGAAGAAGATGAGAATGAAGAGAGAGGCCGATTATGAAAAGTATTGAAATGTTGTTTTTTCAGATGAACAATCTACAGATAAAACTGTGGGAGGAAGAGGGTGATTTATGTTACAGCGCTCCGAAGGGCACAATGACTTCAGCTTTACGTACTGAATTGGCTAAACGTAAAGCAGAAATTCTGGCGTTTCTAACACAAAATCAGGTAAAGCTTTCGGGCGAACTGCCACCTATTCAACCCGTTCCACGGGATAAAGACTTGCCTCTGTCTTTTGCCCAGCAAAGGCTTTGGTTTCTGGCTCAATTGGAAGATCAAGGTTCTCCTTATAATATGTCAGGGGCCATAAACATTCAAGGGCCCCTTAATATAGGGGGGTTGGAGCAAAGTTTAACGGAACTCGTTCAGCGTCACGAAGTTTTACGCACCACTTTTCCAACCAACAAGGGGGTTCCATTCCAAGCGATTGCACCTTCTCAGTCGGCGGCTATACCTGTCATCAATTTGCACTCATTGCCAAAGGCATGGAAAGAGGTGCAATGGTTAGCAATTGCGGAGAATCAGCGAACTTTCGATCTGGTCAAGGGACCCTTATTGCGAATGACTTTGTTGAAATTGCCATATGTAGAGACGGCTCAGGGTGTTTTGGTGCCAAACTATGTATTGTTGTGGACAATACACCACATTGTTTTCGATGGTTGGTCTACAGGGGTATTTATCCGCGAATTATCAACACTTTATGAAGCCTTATCTCAAGGCCAACCTTCCCCCTTGCCGGCATTGCCTATTCAATATGCCGACTTTACTCTCTGGCAACGTCAGTGGTTAAGTGGAGAAGTCCTAGATAAGCAACTGAGTTATTGGAGACAACAGTTAGCAGACGTGCCATGGGTATTGGATATGCCGACTGACCATCCACGTCCGCCTGTTCACACTTCCCGAGGGGGTTACGAAATATTGGAGGTAAACCCCCAATTAACACAGCAACTGAAAACGTTGAGTCAGCAAGCGGGTGTTACCCTGTTTATGACCACTTTGGCTGCTTTCGCTATCTTAGTGAGTCGTTATAGTGGCCAAGAAAATATGGTTATCGGCTCTCCCATTGCTAACCGTCACAGCAAGGAGCTTGAACCGCTCATCGGTTTTTTTGTCAATACCTTGGCATTACGCATTGATTTATCAGGAAATCCTTTGTTTCTTGACTTGTTGGGGCGTGTGCGACAAGTCACTTTAGAGGCTTACTCTCACCAATATCTACCTTTTGAACAACTGGTGGAAGCCTTACAGCCAGACAGGGATATGAGTCGAAATCCGTTGGTTCAGATCATGTTTGCCTTTCAAAATGCCCCCATTTCGCCTTTAGATATCCAAGGCTTGACTTTTAGCCCGATGGCATTTGAGACGGGAACAGTGAGATTTGATTTAGAATTTCATATCTGGGAAACGTCAGGCGGATTGAAAGGTCAGTTCTTTTACTATAAAGATTTATTTGAGGCCATTACTATCAAGAGGCTATTAGGGCACTTTCAAACCTTATTGGCAGCTATTGCCACGAATCCAAACCAATCCATTTTCGATTATTCTCTGCTCACCAAAGCGGAACGCCACCAATTACTGGTGGAATGGAACCACACGACGACTGATTACGCTAAAGATCAATGTCTTCATCAGTTGTTTGAGGCACAAGTGGCACAAACACCAGAAGCGATTGCGCTCATATTTGAGTCAAGCCAATTGACTTATCAAGAATTAAATATCAAAGCCAATCAACTTGCACACTATTTGCATGCATTGGGTGTAAAACCTGAAGTTCTTGTCGGACTCTGCGTTGAACGTTCTATAGAGATGGTGATAGGGTTGTTAGGGATCCTCAAAGCGGGAGGGGCTTATGTGCCATTAGATCCTAGTTATCCCTTGGCAAGGCTTACCTTCATATTAGAAGATTCACAGGTACTATTGTTATTGACTCAAGAGAAATTAAAAGATCAGTGGTCTGGGCTAAAAGCACAGATGATTTATCTGGATACTGACTGGGAACTCATTTCAAGGTTCCCTCAAGAAAATCGGGTCAGTGGGGTTTTCAGCGAGAACTTGGCTTATGTGATTTATACCTCAGGTTCGACTGGAAAACCTAAAGGCGTTCAAATTTCTCACCAATCTGTCACCAATTTCTTAAATTCTATGCGGTATTCGCTAGAATTGACTCACCAAGATACTTTATTGGCCATCACAACTATCTCTTTTGATATTGCCGTATTGGAACTTTATCTGCCCTTGATGGTGGGCGCGAAAGTTATGTTGGCCAGCCGTGAAATTGCTTCTGACGGTGTACAGTTATTAGAAAAATTAAAGCATTCTGATTCCACGGTTATGCAAGCCACCCCAGCAACTTGGCACATGCTTTCAGCGGCAGGATGGAAAGCCAGTCCTCACCTGAAAATTCTTGTTGGTGGTGAAACCTTGTCTCAGAATCTGGCTCATCAGTTGCAAAAAAAAGGGGATCAAGTTTGGAATTTGTACGGGCCTACTGAAACCACTATTTGGTCAAGCACTTACCCATTTAATAAGGTTTCTTTGGATACTTTGAGGTGTGACACCCCAGTGTATATAGGTTCTCCCATAGCCAACACTCAAATTTATATTTTAGACCACTATTTTCACCTAGCACCCATCGGTGTTATTGGCGAATTACACATTGGTGGTATGGGACTCGCTCGTGGCTACCTCAATCGTCCGGTTCTCACCGGAGAAAAATTTATTCCCAATCCGTTTAGTAATGATTCCAATGCCCGTTTTTACAAAACTGGGGACTTAGCTCGCTACCTGCCTGATGGTAATATTGAATATTTGGGCCGCCTAGACAACCAAGTCAAGATTCGTGGTTTTAGGATTGAATTGGGTGAAATCGAAGCGGTGCTCGCCCAACACCCTTTAATACGGGAAACGGTGGTCATTTGCGCCGAAGCACAACCCAACGATAAACGGTTGATAGCCTATGTGGTTCATGAACGGGATGCGCCTACTCTGAGTCGTGATATCTCTCTCCAAAAATCCAATGTTGAACAACCTTCATCGTGGGAAGATTTAGTGCCACAATTGCGCCATCGATTGCAAGAGCAATTACCAGAATATATGGTGCCGTCGGCGTTTGTGAGGTTAGAAGCCATACCTTTGACACCCAATGGCAAAATTGACCGTCACGCTCTGCCGAGTCCTAAGACTGCTCTGAAAGTGCCAGAGGCCAATTATGTGGCCCCCAGTACGCCTACCGAGAAAATGTTAGCTTCAATTTGGACAGAGGTGTTAGGCATAGAAAAAGTGGGTATCCATGACAACTTTTTTGAATTCGGTGGTCACTCGCTATTAGCCACTCAATTGGTTTCTAGAATACACGAGACCTTTTCAGTAAAGCTCCCTCTGCGTGACTTATTTGAGTCACCCACGGTGGCCAAATTAACAGAACGTATTGAGGTGGCATGTCATGATAACGGGGCTCAGTTGTTAGCACCGCCTATCAAACCGATTGAACAACTAGGTGATATCCCGTTGTCTTTTGCTCAGGAACGCTTGTGGTTTCTATACCAGTTGACACCAGATAACCCCTTTTACAATATTCCATTTGCTGTGCGTCTTATAGGCTCACTCAATATTGCGGCTCTAAAACAAAGCTTGTTTAAAATCGTACAACGTCACGAAGTGTTGCGTACCACCTTTTCAATGAAAAACGGTGTACCTATCCAAGTGATTCATCCGTTTTCAACTGAACGTTTAAGATTTTTAGTGGTGGACTTACAAGCGTTGTCACATGAAGAACAAGCCTTTGAGGTACAAAGATTAACCACGCTTGAGGCACAACGTCCCTTTAACCTCATCTGTGAGCCTTCACTTCGTGTGACCTTGCTACAACAACACACGGAAGAATATGTGCTGTTGGTGAGCACTCATCGTCTTACCATCGATGTTTGGTCAAGGGGCATACTCGTTCGGGAGTTGTCGGCTCTTTATGACGCGTTCTCAATGGGTCAACCTTCTCCCTTCCCAGAATTGCCCATTCAATACGCTGACTTTGTTCATTGGCAACGTCATTGGTTTGGAACAGTGTTGGAAACGCAATTACGTTATTGGCAACAACGATTGGCTGACGCGCCGCCAATGCTGGAGATTCCGACTGACCATCCACGTCCTCTAAGACAGACTTTCCGAGGCGGTATGGAATCTTTTGAGCTCTCAAGCGACTTGACAAAACAACTGAATACTTTAAGCCAGCAAGCCGGTGTAACCCTTTTTATGACTACCCTTGCGGCTTTTGCTATTTTACTTAAACGTTATAGCGATCAAGAGGACATTGTTATCGGTTCTCCTATTGCTAATCGTAACCACAAGGAGATTGAACCGCTTATTGGCTTTTTTGTCAATCTGCTAGCATTACGTATTGATTTATCAGGCAATCCCACTTTCCTTGAGTTGTTAAAGCAGATACAACAAGTCACTTTAGAAGCTTACGCTCACCAAAATTTTCCGTTTGAGCAACTGGTAGAAATTTTACAGCCAGAACGGGATATGACGATCAATCCGCTGTTTCAGATAACGTTTGCCTTTCAAAATGCACCTATGCCACCTTTAGAACTTAAAGGTTTGACGACCACTTTTTGCCCAGTGCTGTTTGAGGCAGCTAGAATAATGAGATTTTATTTAGAGTTTAACTTCTGGGAAAGAGAAGGAAAACTCATCGGGAGAATGTTCTACTATAAAGATTTGTTTGAGGCAACCACTATCGTCAGGCTGTTGGAGCACTTTCAGACGTTATTAGTGTCCATCGCTGAGAATCCTGAACAGCCAATTTCCGAGGCTTAATTTTGCGGAACGGCCTATTTAGTGTCCATCCATAAACGCCTATAATTGTCTGACTCAGAATTTGATCTCGCTCCGCTCGTTACTGCGTTTCATAATTATAAAATTTTCAGAATGGAGTATGCTGGGAAAAAGGCTTTATTATGAAAATCCTAAAATTCTGATGTCTAATTTAGACATGTTAAAACATTGGAATACGTTTCTGGATGGAGACTAACTTATTTTTTCAAGTTCAACACGGAGAACACAGCTATGTTCAGTCTACCTAACTACAAAATTATCAAAAAATTTTGTGAAAGTGCTAACTCGTTAGTTTATCGTGGCATACGAGACGAGGACAATCAACCCGTCATCCTCAAAGTTCTCAAACAAGACTATCCCACACCAGAAGAATTGACTCGCTATCGACAAGAGTATGACATCACTCGCCAATTAGCAAACGTGGACGGTGTTATCAACGCCCACCGTCTTTCCAAATATCAAAACACGCTGGTGATGTGCTTGGAAGATTTTGGCGGTGAATCCCTACAATTTTGGCTGGCGGAGCGCACATTGACTTTAGAAGAATTCCTCAAGCTTGCCATTCAGAGCACCGAAATTTTGGGTCAAATTCACCTGCAACACATTATTCACAAAGATATCAATTCCTCCAATCTGGTTTGGAATCCTACCAGCGGGAAATTCAAATTCATTGACTTTGGTATTTCAACCCAATTATCACGGGAAACCCCAACACTGAAAAATCCCAATGGGTTGGAAGGCACACTCGTGTATATGTCGCCAGAGCAAACCGGGCGGATGAATCGTGTCCTAGACTGGCGCACCGATTTTTATTCACTCGGTGTGACCTTTTATGAAATGTTGACCGGTATTCTTCCGTTTGAAGCGACAGAGCCACTCGAATTAGTCCATTGTCACATTGCCAAAACGCCCACTTCCCCTTATCAAGTTAATCCCGAAGTACCACCTATTGTCTCTGATATTGTGATGAAGTTGATGGCAAAAAATGTCGAAGATCGTTATCAATCAGCCGTTGGTTTAAAATGGGATTTGGAAAAAGGTCTTGAAAGCCTTTTGGATAAGCAAAACCTTACCAATTTAAGCTTTGAACTTGCACAACATGATTTTGCCAGTCAGTTTCAAATTCCGCAAAAGCTCTACGGCCGTGAAAATGACGTGAAAACCTTATTACAAGCCTTTGAGCGTGTCAGTGAGGGAACCGGAGAAATGATGTTGGTGGCCGGTTATTCTGGCGTTGGCAAATCGGCTTTAGTGCATGAAGTCCACAAACCTATGACTTCTCAGCAGGGCTATTTTGCGGCCGGTAAATTTGACCAATACCTGCGCAATATTCCTTATTCGGCCATAAGCCAAGCCTTTAATGAATTTTGTGACTATTTGTTAACTGAAAGCACCGACCAGTTAAACCAATGGCGAGAACAAATTCTCACCGCTGTGGGTAACAATGGGCAAGTTTTACTTGAGGTTATCCCTCAACTAGAGTTAGTGATAGGCCCTCAACCGGCTGTTGCTCAAGTGGGCCCCACAGAGGCCCAAAACCGTTTTAATCTGGTTTTTCAAAACTTTTTTCGTGCCATATGCCAACCTGATCATCCACTGGTGTTATTTATAGACGACTTGCAATGGGCCGATTTGCCGTCTTTAAATCTGCTTTCCACTTTGATGACAGTGACTTCCAATCAATATTTCTTAATCATTGGGGCTTATCGAGACAATGAGGTAGATGCGGTTCACCCGTTGATGATAACGGTAAAAGCGCTCACCGAAGCCCAAGCCACCGTTAATACCATTCATTTGACTAATCTCTCTTCTCTGAAGGTCAACACCTTAATTGCTGAAACCTTAGGGTGTGGCTCTTCTTATGCTGAGGCTTTGAGCAACTTAGTCTACGAGAAGACACAGGGCAATGCCTTTTTTACCCGAGAATTTTTGAAATCTTTATACGCCCAAGAATTATTGGTCTTTGATTGGCAAACCCAAAAATGGCAATGGGAACTGGACAAAATTGCCGCCAAAGGGATGACAGACAATGTGGTGGAATTGATGGCCAACTCGATAGAACAGTTGTCTCCAGAAACCATTGATGTATTGAAGTTAGCGGCTTGTATCGGCAACCGGTTTGATTTGAAAACCTTGTCCATTATCTACCAACACACCCCAAAAGAGACATTAGCTCATTTGTGGGAAGCCATCTCAATAGGCTTAATTGAGCCGTTGGATGATAATTATAAGCAGGTGAACATCAGCGATGAGGGAAAAGTCGAAACGCGCTTTAAATTCCAACATGATCGCGTACAACAAGCGGCCTACTTTTTAATAGAGGAAACTCAACGCGAAGCGCTCCATTTACAAATGGGTCGTTTATTGTTGGCTCATACTGCCAATGTGGAACAAGACAGCCTTTTTGATATCGTCAATCATTTCAATAAAGGTATAGCCCTCATTGATGATGACGCTGAAAAACGGAAGTTAGCGGAATTAAACTTAATGGCCGGACAAAAAGCCAAAGTCGCCACTGCTTATAAACAGGCTTTTGATTATCTGCAAACGGGTATTGGGTTATTAGATTGTCACGCTTGGCAACAACACTATTCCTTAAGTTTGCAACTTTACACAGAAGCTACCGAAGTGTCGTATCTCAATGCGGATTTTGATCAGATAGAGAGAGGGGCACATGTGGTACTGCAACAAGCCCAAAGCCTGCTGGACAAAGTCAAAGTCTATGAAATCCAAATTCAAGCCTTAGAGAACCTCAAAGATAACCCACAGCAAGCCTTGAGTACTGCACTTGCTGTTGTAAAGTTGTTAGGTGTCAGTTTTCCTGATGAAAAGCCTAGCCGTTCGGATATTCAAGGTGCTTTTAGAGAAATCATCGCACAAATTGAGACATTGAGTAACCTGCCTCTGATGACGGCCCCTGACAAACTGGCAGTCATGCGATTACTCTCAGCGATAGTGTCCTCTGCCTATAGAACCAATCGGGAATTTTACCCGTTACTGATTTTGAAAATGGTCGAACTGTCGATCAAACATGGTAATGCTAAAGAATCCATCTTTGGGTATGTGGCTTGCGCGCCTCTGGTTCATGAAGAAGACATTGAGGCCAGTTTTCAATTTGGCAAAGTGGCTTTAATTTTGTTGGAGCAATTTAATGCTAAAGAACTGAAGTGTAAGATCATTTTGATATTGGGAAGTGCTATAACATTTTGGAAAGAACATGTCAGGGAAACTCTTAAACTTCTTCTGGATGCGTATCAAAGCGGACTGGAAACAGGCGATATCATGTATGGTTGTATTTCTGTGTGTTTCTACGGCATACATCACTTTTCTAGCGGTCATGAATTAGCGACGCTGGAACAGGAAATGGGTGTTTATCATCAGACTTTTGCTCAACTCAAGCAAGAATACTCTCTACGATTGATTAAAATGCTTCACCAGGCAACCTTGAATTTGATGGGACAGGACACAAGCACCGAGTTACCACCATACTGCTTAAGCGGTAAAGTATGCACTGAGGAGGCCATGCTGCCAATTCTTCAGCAAGCCAATGATAAGAACAGCTTATTCCACTATTTTTTTTACAAATCGGTTCTTGGTTATTTATTCCATGCTTATCCTCAAGCTTTTGAAAATATCGTCATGGCTGAAAAATACTTAGAAACTGTCCCAGGGACGTTAGTCTTCAGTCTCTTTCATTTCTACGACTCTCTAGTTCGGCTGGCAATGTTTGCTGAAGCACAGTCGTCTGAACAAGAGGCCCTTCTGAGTCAGGTGGTTGCCAATCAAGAAAAAATGCAGAAATGGGCCACACATGCGCCAATGAATTTTTTGCATAAGTTTTATCTGGTTGAGGCGGAACGTTGTCGGGTGTTGAGTAAAGATGGTGATGCTAGGGAATATTATGACAAGGCTATTGAGTTAGCTCAAGAGCATGAGTATGTCAATGAGGAAGCCTTAGCCCATGAACTGGCCGGCCAGTTTTATCTTAAAAAAGGAAAACCAAAGGTTGCCCAAGTCTACTTGCGTGATGCTCATTATGCCTATCAACAATGGGGAGCCGCAGCTAAGGTTGCGGATTTAGAGCAAAGATACCCGCAATTTCTCGCCAAGCCCATTTCAACACCGGTTCAGACGACTATTACGAAAACGCCGGCTGCCACTTTAATGGAACCGACTTCTCTAACGAGTTATTCTAGCTTGTTAGATA
>QNER01000195.1 GCA_003646175.1 Candidatus Parabeggiatoa sp. nov. 1 | reverse complement strand
TCGTGATAGTGTTCAAACGGATACTATCCCGGCAAAGGATAGCATCCGTAAAATCACTACATCTACTGGACTACTGTTTTGGTTTTATCCTTTATTATAAATAATCCCTGTAGCTATGGTTAAGGATTTAAACCCAAACCTGACTTCGTACCAATCCTTTATTATAAATAATCCTTGTAGTTATGATTAAAAATTGGATGAGCGAAAATTTTTATGAACAACATTATTAAACGTCGTCCCCTATCGAATAATATCGATTTCCCTGATACATTCCATCCGGTGATTAAACGAGTGCTGGCAGCGCGTGACATTAATGAAGCGACGGAACTTGATTATGGGCTGCAAAATCTACTCCCCTACACTTCACTACTCGGGATAAATGACGCCGTCAATTTGTTATATGAGGCCTTAACCAACCAAGCGCGTATTCTCATCGTCGCTGATTATGATGCAGACGGTGCCACCAGTTGTGCGTTGGCTATGAAAGCGTTACAGCAACTGGGGGCTAAAAATGTGGGCTTTTTAGTGCCCAATCGAGAAAAACATGGTTATGGCTTAACTCCTGAAATTGTTGAAGTTGCACGGACAGACTCATTTCTAGCTTACACGCCACTTGGCTTGGTGCCAGATCTGTTAATGACGGTGGATAACGGTATTTCTAGTATCACCGGCGTAGAAGCGGCTAAAAAACACGGTATGCGTGTACTGGTAACCGATCACCATTTACCAGGAACACAATTGCCCGATGCAGATGCCGTTGTCAATCCTCGGCAAAACGGCGATTCCTTTCCCAGCAAAAACCTTTGTGGCGTGGGCGTGGTTTTTTATGTGATGATGGCTTTGCGAGCGCGTTTACGTGACGAAGGTTGGTTTACCGCTCAAGCGATTCCGGAAACCAATCTTGCCAATTTCCTTGACTTAGTAGCTTTGGGTACAGTGGCAGATGTTGTGACACTGGATTACAATAACCGTATTTTAATTGAGCAAGGCTTGCGGCGAATACGAGCAAACTACTGTTGCCCCGGCATCCGTGCGTTGGTGCAAGTGTCGGAACGTGATCAAAAGAGTTTAATTGCCAGTGATTTAGCTTTTTATGTAGGGCCGCGCTTAAATGCGGCCGGGCGCATGGATGATATGTCTTATGGCATCGCTTGCTTACTGAGTGAAGATGACTTTAGTGCCAGACATCATGCCCAACTCCTGCAAACCTTTAATCAAGAGCGTCGCCTAGAAGAAGCGAAAATGCAGGACGAAGCGCTTGAGATGCTTGACACGCTGGGCGATATTGACAAGCTGCCAGTAGGCCTTTGTTTATTAGATGAAAAATGGCATCAAGGCGTAGTAGGCATTCTCGCCGCACGTATCAAAGAGCGTTTATATCGCCCAGTGATTATTTTTACGCATGATAAAGATAACAAGATTAGAGGTTCAGCCCGCTCCGTTCCCGGTGTCCATATCCGCGATGTGATTGACACAATTGCCACTCAACACCCTGAAATGATTAATTATTTTGGTGGCCATGCGATGGCCGCGGGATTGACCATACCACACGCCCAATTTGACGCATTTCAACAAACCTTTGATAAAGAAGTTCGCAAATATTTATCAGCCGATGATTTACATGGCATTGTTTTCAGCGATGGTACTTTGTCGAGGGATGACTTTAATTTAGAAGTCGCTGAACAGTTGAGGGCACTGACACCTTGGGGACATAATTTTCCAGAACCCATTTTTGACGGAGAATTTGAACTGCTTGAACGCCGTGTCCTGAAAGAAAAACATCTTAAAATGCAGGTACGCCCGGTTGAAGGTGGGCCGCCTGTTGATGCCATCGCTTTTAATACAGTTGACACAGATTGGCAACCCAATGTCAGGCGCGTAAAATTGGCTTACAAGCTAGATATCAATGTGTATCGTGGCTCAAAAAAATTGCAATTAATGGCAAAATACGTGGTTGCCTCGTAAATTTGTGCACTCCGGGTGGCTCATTCGTTTCAGGCGAACCTTGCGTTGGGGCGCATTCCCATTTTCACGGTTGAGTACAACGAATTACGGGGATAAACGAATAAAGCATAACGAAATTTGTGAAACGAAACGTGGATGGGATTCGTTCGATAAATGTTTTTAAAAAAATGTTTTTAAAAGATAAGTTCGCTTTTTTGATGGGATTATCAATCAACGATAAACACGTAGGGTAGTCCGAGTTTTAATTCGTTTATCCCCGTAATTAGTTGTACTAAATACAGAAAAATTGAGATGATTAATAATGACATTTTTTTGGGAATGCGCCGTTGCACGAAAGTAAAGTAAGAGAAGTACGGTGAAAATCAAAACAGATATGAAGTTTGGTATGCAAATTATAGATATGACGTTATGCGGTACTTCACTGCGGGTGGAGGTGGCCTCTACACCAGAAGAAACTCAAAAGGGTTTGATGTTTCGGGAGAAATTACCGGAAAATCAGGGCATGTTGTTCACTTTCAATCAGCCTCAACGAGTCTCATTCTGGATGGCGAACACCGCCATTCCGCTGGATATAGGTTTTTTTACCAAAGATGGAAAATTGCGAGAAGTGCATTCGCTTAAACCCTTCGATTTAACTTCCGTGTTTTCTAAGCGGGATGATATCCAATATGCATTGGAAGTGAATCGCGGGTGGTTTGGGCATCATTGTGGTAAAGGACTGGGGTGATGATTTTAGGAGTCCAAACTTTAGTTTGGCTGGGTTGCCCTTCCTTCCGTTTGGACTCCATCACCTTTATGCACCACTACCTCTTGAAAAAGACACTAAAATAGGCAATTATGCCAAAAAAATAGGATATCCCCAAAATTCGTCCTACTTGGAGACTAAATGGATATCAAAATTATTCGTGAACGAGTGAAAGCGGGAAACTATCTCGTTAAAAATCATGCCATACAACATGCCCTGAAAGAAGGCTTCGAGCCTAAACATAAGCTTGAAGCCATTTTAAATGGGAAAATTATTGAAGCCTATCCCGATGCTCGACGTGTGCTGATTTGTGGGCGCGTGACGCTTTTGAAAAATTTTACCACTTATCTGCATGTTGTTTGTGAGTATGCTGATCCGGTTTATATTGAATTTGTAACCGCTTACATGCCGGATGAGATTCAATGGGAAAATCCACCGTTTAGACGGCGTTTTGCCAAAAAAAATAGTTTATGATAAGCAAACCAGTTCCTATTTGTGGGACACATAAAGTCCCAAAAAAATGGAGTACTACTACTTTTGAGTATTCTCACGAGGGCATATTAATTCGTGTTCCTAACGTTTACGCTTGGGTTTGTCCTGAAGATGGTGAAGCGTCTTTCACGCCAGAAACTGTGGATGAACTGAGTGAGACAGTGCGTGAATTACATGAAACTGCTAAACGTGTCAAAAAATGTCGCGACGTACCGACAGAATATATTGTGTCAGTGGCTTGATTGCACAAATAACTACAAGGATTAGTTATAAGCAAGGATAAAAATAAGCAAGGATAACCCCCCCTTCGTTCCAAGTTGCTTAGAACGAAAAAAAATCAGATGACACAAGTAGTATCAGTGTCATCTGTCAACTCCGCGATTCTGAATCTTGTACTTCACCATGCTTTTGCCGCAATACCCCCCTGCCATTAAGTACAACGGATACGCGAAATAAACGGATAAATAAAAAAAAGCCAGGTTCACCCTGATGTCTTGTGATTCATCAAAATTAAGACTTTGAACTTATCTAAGTTGCAGTTGTTTATCTATCAGTGCAAAGTTGTCTAAGGAGAATAAATTCAATATAGCCTTATCCGTTTATTTCGCCTATCCGTTGTACTCAGGATAAATTCTTCAAACCAGCGATTCTGAACCTTATACCTCACCACGCATTTGCCGCAATAACCCCTTTCCAGATCGGTAAGCTTTTTACAATTAACCGGTTAGGGTTTTGCTATTTTAGTGCAATGGCTATTTTAACCTTACACTACTTGGAACACTCAATTCGTTTATTTCGGAAAGAAGTTGTACTCAACTGATAGGTGCTAAGACTTGTACCTTGTGCTAATCAGTACAACGAATTAGTACAGCGAATTTGCGAAATAAACGAATGGGGCAATGTAAAAATACGTGCCGTTGTGGTTTTGGAGTGCAAGGTTAACTTGCACGAGTTGCAAAAGATCGTACAAGTTAACCTTGCACTTCAGTACCGCAGTACCGGCGTTTCTGGATGGGTGCTAACTACTTTTACTTAACCAACCCTCCAAAACCTCCAGCGCCGTTTCTTGATCATCAGCGTTTTTCACCAAACTACTCAATGAGTGCGATAACTCAGCCGATTTTTTGGCAAGCGGATTTTCCACCTCTTCAAATAAGTCACCCCGCAAAAAGGATAACCAATTTAATAATTCAGCGGTGGCAGGTTGTTTACGTAAGTCACTGTCGCGCAATAGCAAGAAAAATTCCAGTGCCTTAGCCAAAAAACCATCCCCCTCCGTAAATCCAGCTAAACGTGTGATCACAATTTCTTCCAAACGCGCCTTGTCTAGAAAAAGAATATTATAGTAAATGCAACGGCCAAAAAAGCATCGGGTAAATACTTTTCGGCGTTGCTGGTTAATACCAATATCGGTTGTAAATCTTCATTGGCCTCAATTTTGACATTGCCAAGCTCTGGAATACGAAAATAATTGTGTTCGACTTCGTTAAGAATATCGTTAGGAAAATCACGCGGAGCCTTGTCGATTTCATCAATCAGCACCACTGAGCGTCGTGGTTCAGTGTAAGGAAAATCCAATAGCGGCCATAAATCTGCCACCTTTTCCTTGAGATTTATGACAGGAGTCCAAGATTTCAGGAGTCCAAGATTTATCTTGGATTAACCAAACTACCAAACTAAAGTGGGCCGACTCCTGCCAAAATATTATCATTACATATTATGCCTGTATTACCCTGTTGATAACCATGCCCAGAATAATAGATGATAACGGCAGATTCATCATCAGTCGATTGAGCCAGTTCATCTAAGGCCGTCAAAACCGAATCACGATTAGCCTTTTCATCTGTCAATAAATGGACTTGTTTAGGTAAATAGGCACAGCGTCCTTCATCCTTCAAAATATTTGCCAAGCCTTCAGCATCATTAACAGTGCCGGGTAAATCAGCTCCAACACCCACAATTAGGGCATGTCCTTTGGTAAAAAACTGTTCAGGCATTTAGTTCTCCTTTAAGTATGCAACATTTTCGTACCAGGTTCGCCTTGTACTCCTAATAAAATACGCAGCCCTCTCGTACAAGGTTCGCCTTGTACTCCTGATAAGATAGGTTCGCCTTGTACGCCTGATAATATAGGTTCGCCCTCTCGTACAAAGTTCGCCTTGTACGCCTGATAATGTGACATTATCAAGTGAAAATCCTTTCTTATAACCAATCCCTGTAGTTATTGCTGTTTAAAATCCTTTCTTATAACCAAACCTTGTAGTTATTGTTGTTAAAAATCCTTTCTTATAACCAATCCCTGTAGTTATTGCTATTTAAAATCCTTTCTTATAACCAATCCCTGTAGTTATTGCGATTTAAAATCCTTTCTTATAACCAATCCCTGTAGTTATTGCTGTTGAAAATCCTTTCTTATAACCAATCCCTGTAGTTATTGTTGTTGAAAATCCTCACAACGTTGAATATAAACCTGTGCCGCTTTGTCAGTCTTATTGATTTGCAAGACTTTTTCAAAAATCTTTTTGGCTTCAATGATTTTTCCTGAATGGTACTGCACAAAGCCTGACTCAAAATCCTCGCCGGTTTTATGTTTCAGAGCCACACTTTCTTGAGAGTCTGCGTCATACACCTCAAAAATAGTGTTCACTTCAGATTTGCCTTTGACTTTCACTGCATCAATCACCCGAATATGATACTGCAACGGATCGGCTAATTTCAGATAGGTTTCCTCGGTGATCAGAAGCGGGGTGTGATAGATTTTAGTTAACCCTTCTACTCGTGAAGCTAAATTCACCGCATCTGAAATCACAGTACCTTCAATGCGATTTTTACCACCCACCGTGCCTAGCATTAATAAACCAGTGTTGATACCAATGCCAATCTCAAGGACAGGGCGATTAGGGCTGCCTCGCGTTTTATTGTATTTAGTCAATCTGTTTAACATGCCAATGGCCGCTTGCATCGCGTCATCCGCACTTGTGGGAAACAAGGCCATAATAGCATCACCAATATATTTATCAATAAAACCATGATGTTGACCAATAATGGGTTCCATTCGACTCAAGTAGGCATTGATAAAATTAAAATTGTCTTGTGGCGTCATTTTTTCCGACATTGAAGTAAAACTGCGAATATCGGCAAACAAGACAGTCATCTCTTTTTCAACTTGATCACCTAATTGGATATCAGCAATGCTTTTCTTGTCTAATAGCTTTAAGAATTCACTGGGAACAAATCGAGCTATACTGGAATAAAAACGCGCATGTTCAATGGAAATCGCAATTTGTGACGATAACAAGTTAAGCACTTCTAATCTATCCGGCGTAAAAACCCCTTCTGTCAAATTATTTTCTAAATACAACATACCAATCAATTGCCCTTGATTCTTGAGCGGCGCACATAAAGCAGATTTGATATGATGTTCAACAAAATACGGTTCTTGGATAAATTGTCTTTCTTCGGTTGCATGACGTAAAACGACACTTTCGTGCGTGTGGGCAACGTAGTTGATAACAGTGGTTGGTACTGGCGCTTCTTCTACCGGAAGTGAATGCAACACCATCACATGTTCTGTTTCTATCGCGCCTTCCGCTTCAATCACCCATTGTCCCTGTTTTTCCAAAATGAGACAGCCCCGCTCCGCCCCGGCATTCTCGATGACAATCTTCATTAAATTTTCTAGTAACCGCTTTAATTCAATTTCACTGGCAATGGTTTGTGAAGCTTTGATCACACTGGTTAAATCTAGCAACGCACTTGAGGTGCTTTCCTTTTTGCCGCGGGGTATCATGCAAGTCGCCTTGGTATGGTGAGACAATTTACTTTTTTCAAAATCTTGCGAATATTTTGTTTCTAAATCGGTGGCTTTGGCAATCGCACCCCATCGTGAATAAGCATGGTACGCTTCACAGAGATAGACTTCAGCAAATTTCTCTTTACCTTTACCTAACCAAAAGTGGGCGGCAAGTTCATTAGCGATGGCTTCGTTCTGGGTAAATTCATTTTCATGGGCTGAAGCTATCGCTTGATCATATAAATTTGTCACTTCCTCTAATGGCTGTTCTGAAATCCGCGCCATTTCTGCTGTCACTAACAAGTACTTATGGTAGAAATTGGCTTTGCAATTATCCGCCCAGTTTTTCAATTTCTGTTGATTAGTCGTCAGAATCTCCCAATATTCCTGTTGTTCTTCAGATGAGGATCGCGTATAAATGGCGGTTAATATCAGAGAAAAATAAAAGTAGTGTTCCGCCACTTGTATTTGACCCGAAGAAACATCGACGATATGATGTGATTTTCTTATCATGTCCGCAGCGGCATGATAATTTCCAAATAAATAAAGTGCTTGGGATTTTAGAAGATAATACCAATGCAACGGAATTTTCATTTGGTTGGCTGTCATGCGTTCAACCAACTGTTCTTCATTCACCTGACTATCACTAAAACTGTCTCGTGCCTGAGTCAATCCTTTGAGATTCAGAGCAAATTGTTGTGACACACGCAAAAAAAGTGCAATTTCGTGGGCTTTTTTCTCAAGAAAATCAATATATTTATTGGCTTCTTCGTAAACACTATCCAGAAATTCCCCAGTGAGCGTCATGGCACGTAGTATGGCTAGGGCTGCTAACGCAGCATAAAATAACTCACCAGATTCCATCGCATATTGATAAGCTTGTTTACCATAATCAATATCCGTCTTAGTATGCTGCTGCCAGCCATTAATAAACAGTGACATCAACGTATAGCTCTTACTTTTTAAGGAAGTAATGCCAAACTTTTCACTCACTGTGATGCCTAACTGACCAAATTCGTGAGCCAGTTTGTAATCACCATATATGTTGCCGGTAATAACACCGCAAGCAGCATAGGCATAAGAAGAAACCGGCGCATTGCCATATTTCAATAAAATATTCACCATTTTTAACGCCATAAAACTCATATAGGCTGGATTCACATAGTATGCTGAAGGCGTCACATTGGCGAGCAGCTTAACAATAGCCTGTTGCTCAGCATCGGTTATTTCTGGTAAATGAATTAAATCGGCAATACTTCTATTTTTCAGATTGAACCGTTCTTGTTCTCGTTCTTGTGCCACCGCAATTTGCAAATCATCTTCGTTATCAGGTATTTGGATACCAAACAATTGCAAAGCAGCCGTGCCCAATGCCAGCACATCTTTATGTTTACCCATACTCCGATATAAAATAATTTTTTCCCGATAAACCTGCCCCTTTTCTAACTTCGTGCTGGCATTTTGCAAGATGAGATTGAAAAGCTGTTCAGATTCGGCTAAAGCCCCGTTGAGATATTCACATTTCGCACAAGCCATAGAGAGGTCAAAAGTCAAATCATACGCAACTTGCCAACTATTATCGGTCAGAAATACCATGCCCATCCTTAAATACTTTAAAGCCAGTTCATAAGCAGTTGCCGCCCTCGCTTTATTGCCCGCCTTTAGATTTAACCTCGCCAATTCGTTTCGCTCATTTGGCGAAGTAAACCAATCACTCCCCACATTTAGGTGATCAACAATATCAAATATTTTTTCTTCCCTTTCCGCTTCATCGGCTGCTTTTTCCAGCATAAAAATACCAATTTGCAGATGAACTAATTTTTTCTGTTCAACAGACATTAAAGCATAAGCCGCTTGCTGGACGCGATCATGTAAAAAATGGAAAAGAGAATGTTGAACCGTAAGGGGGTTGGAACAAAAAATATCCCCCTGCACACCGAAGTCAAAGGGGGAAGTTTTTCCCTTTGATAAAGGTGGGGGGATTTTTAGTCCCCTAAAAATACCTGAAAACCCAGTGCCCTGAATATCGGCCGGTTTATCTTTCAGAATTAATCCTTCCCTCATCGCCGGCATAATATCTTGATAAGTTTGTGAAGCTGATTTTTCATAAATGAGAGACAGGACATTTAAATCGAATCGGTTACCGATACAAGCCGCAAAACGTAAAACATATTGCGTCACTTCTGGCAGTTTCTTTAGTTTGCCAATCATCAACTCCACAACATTATCTGTGATGTTGATTTTTTCAATTTGTGAAGTATCCCATTGCCAGCCGCCATTTTTGCTCCCAGTGGCAGAGACAAATTTAAGCAGGTTTTCTTCATACAATGTTTTAATAAATTGATTGACAAAAAAGGGATTACCCTCGGTTTTGTGTATCACCAATTCTGCCAAGGGTTTAACCGTTTGCCTATCACTGTGCAAGGTTTCAGCAATAAGTTGCGTGATATGCTCAAACTTCAAGTTCGTTAAGGTAATCTGATTAATAACCGCTTTTGCCTTTTTTAGATTGTCAATTGTCACCATCAATGGATGGGTTGGACTGGTTTCGTTATCCCGATAAGCACCAATGATAAGTAAATAACGCATCTCGTTATCCGTCATCATTAATTCCACTAATTTGAGTGTGGCGGAATCCGCCCACTGCAAATCATCTAAAAAGAGGACTAACGGGTGTTCTGGTTGACAAAAAACCCGGATAAAATTTTGAAAACCCAGATTAAAGCGATTTTGTGCTTCATTGGGATCAAGTTTAGGCACCGGCGGTTGCGTCCCGATAATCCATTCCACTTCCGGAATCACTTCAATAATGACTTGGCCATTATTACCCACCGCTGCTTTGATTTTTTCTTTCCATTCAACTAATTGCGTTTTACCTTCGCTGAGCAGTTGTCGCATCAAATCCCGATAAGCATTGACAACGGCGAAATAAGGGTTATGGCGTTGAAATTGGTCAAATTTGCTGGCAACAAAATAACCGCGTTTTTGGGTAATGGGTTTATAAATCTCTTGCACCAGTGAAGATTTACCAATGCCGGAATAGCCGGATACCAGTATCAATTCACTTGAACCCTGACTGACAACGCGTTCAAAAGTCGTCAGCAACGTTTTTATTTCCGGGGCCCGACCATACAATTTTTGTGGAATATGAAATTTATCGGGAATGTCATAAAGGCCTAGGGCAAAGTTTCCAATCATGCCATGGTGCTGCCATTGCGCCAAACAAGTTTCCAAATCGATTTCAAGTCCCCAAGCACTTTGATATCTTTCTTCTGCCGTTTTTGCCAATAATTTCATGACAATCTTTGACACAGTTTCAGGAATATCAGGATTTAACTGATGAGGCGGAATCGGTGATTTGGCAAGATGACAATGCACCAATTCCATCGCGTCATCGGTTTCAAAAGGCAAACGGTGAGTCAGTAATTCATAAAAGGT
>QNER01000194.1 GCA_003646175.1 Candidatus Parabeggiatoa sp. nov. 1 | reverse complement strand
TTTAGCCGCTAAATTGCTCGTCACAGAAGCGGTAATTTTCTCTGTTGGTATCGTTTATCCTAGTGCTGGATCGCGCAAGGATCCGTACCACCCAAAAATAGAGCCAAGAAATCCGATTTTTTGGAAAAATCTGATTTCGGGGTGATCTGGGGGATTGCAGCGATCGTGTACTAGGGCCATTTTTGCACCACTATCTAATAATAAGCCATTGACTCTAAAACTGGCTTTTTAACCAGTCTGCAAGTTCGGGAAAGTTCCGTTTGAACTGCACTTTTAGCCAAGTGCGCTCATCCGTCCGTTCCCACCATTCATTCAACCAATCTACCACTGCGTCTATTGAATCAACAGACGTAGAGTTTTGACGATGCATTTCCCCGTTACCAGTCAACAGCCAATTAATATTGATATTTATGTATTAAAATGATATTTCCAATTTTATTATTTGCAAATAAAATTTATTTTCTATTAGGGGTTGATAAATATCCAATTGGATATATGAGATTAATTTATTGCGGTGGATTGCGACGAGCAAACATAGAATCCCGCTCGCGGGAATTCGTGAGTTTTGTGTTTACTCAGCCGGGCACGGAAAACCCGGAATGCTATTTAAAATATTGGATTTTTTCGCATATATAGGGCAAACCGGTTTGGTAATAAATCACACTGTTTTTTTCGGTTCAAAAACAGTGAGATACTATATGACTGTTCCCCGCGACGCGCGCGGATGAACTTTGCACCGCATCTAATTGGTACGCACGCCAGTACCGTTCCCCGCGACGCGCGCGGTTTAATTAATTTACCACCGTTTCCCTATATATAGACGTTCAGAAAAATATTTAGGGCAAAACCTTCAAAGTTTCCAAAACGCTTTACGGTTTCATTCTTAAATTATTATTCTTACAAACTATATGTGATATTTTTTTTGAGAAAACCAAGATGTCACACACTCAAATAGTGCCTTTCCACAGCCAAGAATTGCTCACCATTGAAGTTAATGGCGAGTGCCATATTGCGATGCGTCCGATTATTGACGGTATGGGTTTAAGCTGGCCGGGTCAATATCATAAGTTATTGTCTCAGAAGGAAAAATTCAGTTGTCACCATATGGTTACGACCGGTGCCGATGGCAAACAATACGAGATGCTGTGCATCCCACAGCATAAATTACCCGGTTGGCTGCTTGGGATTAGTCTGGCCAAAGTCAAGTCCGCGATCCGTGAGGCCGTAGTCCAATATCAACAGGAATGTTTTGATGTTCTTCTATATCAATACTGGATGCAGCGGCCACCACGTCAGTTCGCCATTTTTAGTTAAAATCAATTTGAAGCACGTTGCGTAACACATAGTGACTAATAAGTACCCGTCCATATATACTTCTCACCCTATTACCTATTACCTTACAAAACGCAAAAGGTTTCGCTAAGCTGTGGTATCTGTTTGCGTAGATCCCATTACTTATTTATTACCCATTGATTGGCAGACAAACACTAAAAGTGGTTTTTCCCGGCTCACTTGTAAAGGTAATTTTGCCATCATGTTTTTCAATAATTTTCTTGACAATATCCAAACCCAAGCCACTACCCTCACCAGCACGTTTGGTGGTAAAAAATGGCTCAAAAATTTTCGGCTGGATTTCATCAGGAATACCAATGCCGCTATCAGTAATATTAATAACCATGTAATTTGCTGGCATGGCTACATCAATCGTCAAAGTGCCTTTGTAATCCATTGCTTGTAAAGCATTATGAACCAGATTTGTCCATACTTGACTTAAGTCATCAGGATAACAAAATATCGGTGGCAACTCGGCATAATTTTGGATGACATCGACACCCTGTTTGAGTTGATTTTGATAAAGGGTTAATACCGTGTCGATGCCTTCAGTGATGTTGACCTTAACCTTTTCACCAGTTTGATCATAATGGGCAAAACTTTTTAACGCAAATACCGTTTTAGCCGCACGATTTGAAGCGGTTGTAATGGTTTTGGCGCTTTTTTGAATCGTGGACAGTTGATAGGCGGTGTCTAAAATGGTTTTACTTTCAGGATCTGTTAATAGGGGTAAAAAGGCTTCAATATCCTGATAAATACCCATATCTACCAGTGTATCGGCAACCGTTTCGGCATCTTCAATGTCGTGTTTTTCCAGTTGACGAATCAAAGCACGTCGATATTTGCGTTTTTCTTTGGTGGTAAGCGTGGTGTTTTGTCTCGTTATGTTGTGGAGTAAAGCCAAAAAAGCCGGTTGACGGGCTTTTGGTAGTAATTGAAAAAAGGCCGGTAATTTTTCTAGATTTTGAGTTAAAAAAATGGTAATACTATCGACGGATGAACGAATAGCCCCTAATGGGGTATTGATTTCATGGGCAATCCCGGCAACCAAATGCCCTAAAGCTGCCATTTTTTCTGATTGGATCAGCTCTTCCTGCGTGGCTTTCAAGTGTTCTAATGCCTGAGAGAGATCTTTATTGGCTCGCGCGAGATCTTTATCGCGTGTCTCAATTTGCACCAACATGTCATTGAAGCCATCAATCAGATGCCCCAGTTCATCATCATTCTGTTTTTTACCTCGAATAGAATAATTTTTCTTTTCTGATACCACTTTCATGGTGTGCAGAAGGCTATAAATCGGGGCAGTGATAAGACGTTGGAGCTTGGATGCCAACATAAATGCCAATAATAAGGAAATTAAAAATACCGATACCACAATACCGCCCGCCCAGAAAAGGCGAGCCTTGAGCGCATCTAAATCGGATTGGATATAGACAGTGCCTACCATCCGCCCTTTATAAATAATTTTCTTAAATATTTCTATATAGTCATCGTGAAACCGATAGCTATCTTCAATGGGCTGCTCAGAGTCAGTATCGTTTTGATTCAAAACATAATAGTCACTGACTGTTGAAGACGCGGGTAGCAAATGGAGCCAATCATCATTCACCCCTTCCCGAAAATAACTGGCAAAATTTTTACCGTTTTTCGAGAAAATATGGGTTAAAATGATATGTGGGTTGGCTTTCAATGCCGCTATATTTTTTTTTGTGGTGCGACTATTGTTAAAAAGGAGTCCCGCCCTGCTGTTTATCCCAACGAGATCAGCCAACGTAAACAGATCCGTCGTCATGTTGCGACGAAAAGTGAAAATGTCGTTGATGGCAAATGCCACGGAGGCTAATAGTAATATGGTACCGCTGGTGACGATAATGACTATGTTGAGTTTGTTCTTGATTGATGTATCATAAAAGGTACGCATTAGAAACCTCGATTGTTTTGGAAAACTAACGTAAAAAAAAGCTTGACCAATATTGTTAAGGGCGTATACTATATATTATTGTTACTAAACGACAATGCTCTGGTGAACCAAGGTTTGAATCAAGCTTTGGTCACCATCATCAAACCATACCTAACAAAGAGGTACAGCATAAATAAGCAAACCCACTGTAGCACAAACACCGCTCCAGTATCAAGTGCAGTTTACTGGCGTTGCCGATGCCATGATGGATTTACTTTGTTGTATCGATGGTCTGTTCATTATTGTTGATGCGTTGACTGATAATCTGGGTCATGATGAGTGGACCAATTTGGCCATTGTTGGGATTCAGGCCTTCTTAGGCGATATCCGAAAACCGGCCGCATTGCTTGATACCTTTTTATTGGATAATGAAACCAGCTTAAAGCATGAGAGTACTTAAAACCAAGTAGGAATTTCTCACATATATAGGGCAAACTGGTTTGGTAAAAAATTTGGTTGTTTTTTTTAATACCTTCGCCAATTATCACAAATATAAACTTGTTTTTATGTGATATTGGTTAAATTTCAACCACTTATCGTATTTTGAATCTGGTCAAACCGATTTTAAATCTCATTGATTTTCAAGCATTTTTCAAAATAACCCAGTTTAATACTCTACTTTTGGCGAAGGTATTATTTTTTCTGTTCAAAAACAATCAGATATGATAATACGTTCCCCGCGCCTGTGGGGATGAACCGATAATAACTGTGTTGAGTTTGCTCTTGATTGACCGTTCCCCGCGCCTGTGGGGATGAACCGAATCATTTCCCTACATATGTGAGTCTGTGGGATGAACCAGCGGATTAGCTTTTATTGCTGCTATAAATTATATTTTATACCTATTTAACGTAACTCTCAAGCACTTAAATTAAATGGGTATAATGTCTCTTGTTATTTTTATTTTTGTTTCAACTGAAATCGGGTATCAGATGTGTCATACTTACACTGGTTACGAATCACAATCACCCTATTCTTAATGGTTGTCAGCCTATTGCCTTTTTCTTTTAGCTATGCTGACACCCCAGAAGATGTCATAGAAGAATATCAGATCAAAGCGGTTTATTTATTTAATTTTGCACTTTTCTTTACTTGGCAAGATTCTGCATTTAAACATCCGAGACAGCCTTTTCGTTTCTGTGTTCTGGGGAAATATCCGTTTGGGATAGACCTTGATATTGTGGTAGAAAATGAACGAGTCGAAGGACGCTTCGTTACCGTGCAACGTTTGGGCACGGTTTATCGGAGTGCTCGTTGTCAAATATTGTTTGTTAGTCAATCAGAAAAATATCGTTTGGCAACAATTTTTGCTTATCTTAAGCAGCATCCTATCCTCAGTGTTAGCGATATAAAGGGATTTGTAAGACGGGGTGGAATGATTGAATTTTTTAATACACCTTATAATGAAGTACGCTTCATTATTGCCCCAGAAACCGTGGATGAAGCACATCTCATTGCCAGTGCTAATTTACTAGAAATTGCTGAAATTTTCTATCGCCGTAGGTAATTTTTTTATGAAGATCTTTAGCATACCATCCTATATTCCCAAATGGATTCAACTCGTTGGGATTTTTTTACTGTTCCTCGGCTTATTGCTGATTGTCACACAACCAAGCCATGCCAGTGAAAAAACACCAGCAAGCGCAAGCGCATTGGAAAAAAAACGCGCCCTTCTCAGCCGATTGAAAAACTTGAGCCTAAAAGATTTAGGTAAAGTCCAGTTTTACAACCCGGAAGCGACTTCAGCCGCCAGAAAGACACAAAAATTACTGGATACCCCCTCGGCTTTATTTGTCATTAGTCAAGAAGATATCCGCCGTGCCGGTATTACCAGTATTCCAGAAGCCCTGCGACTGGTACCCGGCATGCAAGTCGCACGGGTTAATGCCAATCGCTGGGCTATCAGTGCGCGGGGTTTGAATAGTTTGATTTCCAGTAAATTGCTGGTGATGATAGACGGGCGCACAGTTTATACACCCTATACGGCCTCGGTTTTTTGGGATGTCCAAGATCTTTTAATAGAAGATATAGATCGCATTGAAGTCATTCGGGGCCCCGGCGCGTCATTATGGGGAGCTAATGCAGTTAATGGCATTATCAATATCATCACGAAAGCGGCTGACAAAACCCAAGGCAATTTGGTGACCACTCATCTAGGTACGGGGGAAGAACAAGCCATTGTCGGGGCGCGACATGGCGGACAGATGAAAAAAGGCCACTATCGTGTTTATGGTAAATTTTACCAGCATGACAGTTTTGCGGATGCACAAGGGCAAGACACCGACGATAATTGGCAAATGAAACGCGGCGGTTTTCGCACTGATTGGAATGTGACTAAACGCGATAGCTTAAGCCTACAAGGCGATGCTTATGACGGTTTTGAAAAGCAAACTAATTTTCTGCCATTAGACGTGCCGCGCATTGCCAACGTTCACACTTATCTCAAAGGTTTCAATCTGTTAGCCCGTTGGAAACGCACACTCACCAAGGGTGACATGATATTACAAACCTATTATGACTTTACCGAACGTGATAACACCGTATTTCTCAAAGAAGTACGCGGGACTTATGATCTTGATTTTCAACATCGTTGGCAACCCAATCAACGCCAAGAATTTATATGGGGTTTAGGCTTTCGTCATACCCGTGATGACTTTGAAAACAACTCATTTATTATTGATGTTGAGCCCAATCAACGCCAAGACAATTTATTCAGTGCTTTTGTGCAAGCGGAGTTTATTCTGCAACCTCAACGATGGAAAATGGTACTTGGTTCAAAGTTTGAACATAATGATTATACCGGGTTTGAATATCAACCGACGGCTCGCTTACTGTGGACTCCGCATGAACAACATAGTGGGTGGGCAAGCGTCTCACGCGCGGTGCGTAGCCCTTCACGTTATGATTCAGATAATAAAACCAATACCTTAACCGGTGATTTACGGGTAAATGGCTCCGGGAATCCTGATTTTGAGTCAGAAATAATGACGGCTTATGAACTTGGCTATCGCTTTACCCCCAACGATCAATTTCTGTTGGATACCACTCTGTTTTATAACGACTATGACAAACTACGCACGATTGAAGCAATAGGCTTTCAACCCTTTCCGCCACCGCCCACTTTGATAGTGAGATGGGACAATCAAATGACGGGGGAAGTTTATGGGCTAGAAATAGCCGCACACTGGCAAGCCACAAAGAATTGGAGATTGGTTACTACTTATAGTTACGCAGAAGTACAACTACATTTGCTACCAACCAGCCGGTTTATTTTTGGCGAAACCGAAGAAGGTGATACACCTCACCATCAAGCGACATTGCGTTCACTTTTAAGCTTGCCACACAATATGGAATTTGATGCAGTCTGGTATTATGTAGACAATATTTCTAATCAAAACACTCCCCACTATACCCGTTTTGATGTCCGCTGGGGTTGGCAGCCACAGAAAAACTTAAGCCTAAGCTTAGGGGCAAGAAATTTATTTGACAACCAACATCCGGAATTTGGCGTTGGATTAAGTGGCAACGTAGAAATTCCTGACGAAGTACGGCGGGCGTTTTATCTGCAATTGAATTATCGGTTTTAATTATCGGTTTTAATTTTAGTTAGAAGGATCTTCATAAGGATTCAGTTATCAGAATTATTGTTGACAGGAGTCCAAGATTTATCTTGGACTAGCCAAACTAAAGTTTGGACTCCGGTCAAAGATTTATCTTGGACTAGCCAAACTAAAGTTTGGACTCCTGCCAAAATTTCTGCGATCCCAATTCCCAATTCCCAATCTACGCAAGAATTTATTTATTTTTCTAGAAAAACTTTTGCGTAGTTCCCAATTAACTCATTGGCGACAAAAATCCGAGTCAAATCCAAAAAGATCAAATTTCTCACAATATTTCCTCAAACCTATTACCTATTCTCACAACCCCATTACTTCGATACTTTTGTTAACAATTTTTTAGAGAATACTTATGGGTGCCTGAAAATCTATAAAAGAAGTTGCACTAATGCAAACTTTAGCTTTTAATGAAGTTAAACTTCGTGGCAGTAGGTAGTTTAAAAATTTCCACTAATATATTGATTATATTGGATTTACTAATAGAACAATAGTTGATTATGTCACAAACTCACTGTTTTCATTGTGGTTTACCAGTGCCGGCTCATCTTAATCTATTTGTCACGATTAATGGTGAATCACAACCGATGTGTTGTCATGGTTGTCAGGCGGTTGCTCAAGCCATTATTGATGCTAAGCTACAAGATTTTTATAAATACCGCACCCATAATGCGCCGTCTGGAAAAGAATTAGTCCCTGAATTTCTTCAGCAAACCAGCGTTTATGATAACCCGGCTATCCAAAAACGTTTTGTCCGTTATGAACAAGGCAATATACGCGAAGCAGCTTTAATTTTAGAGAACATTACCTGCGCGGCTTGTATTTGGTTAAATGAACGTCATTTGCGGACATTACCCGGTGTGATTGATGTTCGCATTAATTATTCTACGCATCGCGCTCAAGTACGTTGGGATGATGAGCAAATTCATCTCAGTCACATTTTACAGGCGGTGAGTCAGATTGGTTATATCGCCCACCCTTATGATCCCGCTCGTCAACAAGAAATCCTTGATCGTGAACGCAAACAACAGTTACGTCGTCTTGGCGTAGCTGGGGTATTAGGCGCACAAGTAATGATGTTTTCAATTGCCCTCTATGCTGGTGCATGGTACGGCATAGAACCCGAATTTAAACTTTTATTTTATTGGGTTAATTTCATCCTGACTTTACCCATTATGTTTTACTGTGCCCAACCTTTTTTTAAAAGTGCTTGGCGCGATGTCAGCTTTAGGCAAGTTGGGATGGATGTGCCTATCGCCCTCGCCCTCACTCTCGCCTTTATCGGCAGCGTTTTTTCAGTGATCAGTTATCAGTTATCAGTGATCAGTTATCAAATTCCGATTCCAGTTTCCCAATTCCTAATTCCCAATTCAGGACATGTTTATTTTGACTCTATTGCGATGTTTGTGTTTTTTTTATTGACTGGACGCTATTTTGAATTGCGGGCAAGGCAACGTAGTAGTCAAGCGGCCGAAAGTTTGGTGCATTTAGTGCCAACAATGGCGACTCGTTTACGTCAAACCATTGAAGGAATTGAAGAAGAATTAGTATTAGTGGCTGATTTGGCACTTGGAGATACATTGCTTATTCGCCCCGGTGAAAATGTGCCGGCAGACGGTATTGTGTTGGAAGGCTATTCTTGTGTGGATGAATCCTTATTGACGGGTGAAAGTCATCCGATGACTAAAAGCGCCGGGCAAACCTTGATTGCCGGGACTGTGAATATTGATAACCCTTTACGAATGCAGGTAGACAAAATCGGTGCAGATACGGTGTTGTCTCACATTTTACGTCTATTAGAACGCGCCCAGACTGAAAAGCCTTTGATGACACAATTAGCCGATAGAGTGGCTTCATGGTTTGTGTTGGGCGTATTGCTATTAGCCTTGGGTGTTGCGATATATTGGTGGCATGTTAACCCCAATGCATGGTTAACCATTACCCTCGCGGTTTTAGTAGTCACTTGTCCCTGTGCATTATCGTTGGCAACGCCTACGGCGATGACGGCAGCTACCAGCACCTTGACTCGTGCCGGCCTGCTAACCACACGGGGACATGCACTAGAAAGTTTAGCTCGCGCTACCCACTTTGTTTTTGACAAAACTGGGACGTTAACGACAGGACAGCTGCGTTTATTAGCCACCCACACTTTTGCCCATTTTAATGATATTGAGTGTTTACGGCGTGCAGTTGCTTTGGAACGTTATTCTGAACATCCCATTGCTCGGGCTTTAGAAGAAGCTTGGGAAAAAAGTTCCCCTGGCACATCAAAGGGAGGAATGAACGCCAGTACAGTCAGCAATCATCCCGGTGCTGGTATGCAAGGTGATATTAACGATACACGTTATTTTATCGGTACATCTGCCTTTATTACCGAAATGACTGGGCTAATACTTGAATCCGCGTTTTTACAAGATTTGCAACAAGCGGGTAATACACTGGTATTACTGGCTAATAGTCAATCATTACTCGGTGCCTTTATTTTGGGTGATGATATTCGTATTGGTAGCAGAGAATTAATCCAAGCGTTACAACAACAAGGTAAATCGGTTAGTTTATTAAGCGGCGATCAAACGTTCGCTGTTCAGCGCGTTGCTAAAGCGGTAGGCATTGAAAAATTCCATGCTGCCCTGACACCTGAAGATAAGTTACAACACGTTAAAACCTTGCAAGAGCAAGGTGAAATAGTCGCGATGATAGGCGACGGTGTCAATGATGCCCCGGTATTGGCACAAGCGCAAATATCTATTGCTATGGGCAGTGGCACCCAAGTTGCCCGTGCCAGTGCGGATATGATTTTATTAACGGAGCAAATATCTCATTTACTAATAGGCATAAACACAGCGCGTCAAACCTTAAAGATTATCCGTCAAAATATCGTCTGGGCTATTGGTTATAATGCACTGGCTTTACCAGCCGCGGCGATGGGTTGGGTAGCGCCGTGGATGGCAGCCATTGGTATGTCTTTTAGCTCATTGTTAGTGGTTGCCAATGCGCTCCGTTTGATGCGGAAGTGATGTGTCAATTGTTGGTAAAAACCTTCAAGGTTTGCCAAACCTTGAAGGTTTGGTGCAAAAGGGGCTTTCAAACTGTTTTCCAATTTTTTGTGCACAAAAAACGAAAAAACCGGGCTTTTTAAATTTAGGGAATAAAATCAGCAAGATACATGTTAAGTAAAGCACATAAGCAATGAAGGGTGCCCATTTTTGTCACGAGAAGTCGCATATAGATTTTCAGAAAAATAACTTCATTTCTACGGATGCTATCCCTCCCAGGGATAGTATCCGTTAACTTCAGTGAGCGAAATTAATTATCTGAACATCTATAGTAATATGATAAAGATCCCATTACCCAATCGCGCCTAAAAATTTTTATGCACAAAATCTTTGTACAGGACAAAAAAGTGTTCAAGTCGTGATGCTATCGCCAAAAAAGCGATAGCATCACGAAATACCATTCGCAAAAGTGATACTATCGCCAAAAAAGCGATAGCATCACGAAATACCATTCGCAAAAGTGATACTATCGCCAAAAAAGCGATAG
>QNER01000193.1 GCA_003646175.1 Candidatus Parabeggiatoa sp. nov. 1 | reverse complement strand
TCGACTCCGATTTGTCTTCAATTACTCCCCATTTTCCATCCTTCCTTTCAAAGTTGAGTGAAGATAAAACGCAGTGGCGCAAAATACCGGCCGAAACCAATCCTCATATATTGATTTTTGGTAGTCCTGTACATGTAGTGATTTGACGGATGCTATCCCTTGCCGGGATAGTATCCGTTTGAACACCATCACTACTTATACAGGACCACCTGATTTTTTATTGAGCCAAATATGTTCAGAAAAATATTTAGGGCAAAACCGTAAAGCGTTTCCAAAACGCTTTACGGTTTCTAACTGAAATTATTATTCTTACAAACTATAGCAATCGTCGCAAATTTTGCTGCACTGCGATAAAACAGAGCTTCAATACTTGAGCCAAGTGTTATAAGTACTGAACCATAAATTTTCAGGTATTATGAATTTTTGCCCACCATTTTTTTGGTTGCCCACCATTTTTATGGTTTAAGGTGGGCAAGAAAAGACATTGGTGGGCACAAAATACCTGAAAATTTGTGCTTCGGTACTTATTATTACACCGCTCGTTTTTGTGCAGTGCAATATATATGTAATTGCGGTTTACAGCAATTGCGTAGTGATAACTGATAACAAGTTACGTTCAATCTGTATAAACTCTATTGATAACTGATAATTGATAACTGATTTCGATGCAAAAATTTTTGCGCGCAAAAACTGGAGCAAAGAACTGATAACTGACAGAGGTAAAGCGTGGAAAATATTGTTATTGTGGCAGCCGCTCGCACCGCTGTAGGAAATTTTAATGGGACACTGGCGAATATTCCTGCTAAAACGTTGGGGGCAAAAGTCATAGCCAACTTATTGGAACGGACGGGTTTACAACCCAATCAAATTGATGAAGTCATTTTAGGTCAAGTTTTAACCGCGGGCACGGGTCAAAATCCGGCCCGTCAAGCTGCTATGGAAGCCGGTTTAGCCATTGAGGTACCAGCAATGACTATTAATAAAGTTTGTGGCAGTGGCTTGAAAGCCGTCCATCTCGCCGCGCAAGCCATTCGCTGTGAAGATGCAGGGATTATCATCGCCGGTGGACAGGAAAATATGAATATGGCACCGCACCTGTTGCCTAAATCTCGTCAAGGCATGCGAATGGGCGAGTGGACTATGCCGGATAGTATGATAGTTGACGGTTTGTGGGAGGTTTTTGGTGATTATCACATGGGCTGCACGGCTGAAAACATTGCTGAGAAATACACCCTCAGTCGAGAAGAACAAGATGTCTTTGCGGCCAATTCCCAACAAAAAGCGGAGGCTGCCCAAAAAGCCGGCACTTTTGATGAACAAATTGTGCCTATTGAGATACCACTTTGCCGCGGCGATCCGCTGGTATTTAAAGTGGATGAATTTCCGCGCCACGGCACAACCCCAGAAACGCTAGCAAAATTGCGCCCCGCCTTTAACAAAAAGGGCACGGTGACTGCCGGCAACGCTTCTGGCATTAACGATGGTGCGGCAGCGGTGGTGGTGATGACAGAAACTAAGGCGAAAGCATTAGGATTAACTCCAATGGCGCGTATTGTTTCTTATGCCAATGCCGGTGTTGATCCAAAAATCATGGGAACCGGCCCGATTCCCGCAACACGCAAATGTTTGGAAAAAGCCGGTTGGACAGCAGACGATCTTGATTTGATTGAAGCCAATGAAGCTTTTGCTGCTCAAGCGATTGCAGTCAATCGTGAACTTGGCTGGGATTTATCCAAAGTCAATGTTAATGGCGGTGCTATTGCTTTAGGGCATCCCATTGGCGCGTCTGGGGCACGGATACTTGTTTCTTTGTTGCATGAAATGGTGCGTAGTGATGTACATAAAGGCTTAGCGACGTTGTGTATTGGCGGTGGGCAAGGTGTGGCGTTGGCTGTAGAACGCTAATTGGGAATTGGGTTCGAGGCAAACGTTTTTGCGCGCAAAAACGTTTGTGTCAAATTTAAAATCTAGAATTGGGAATCGAAAATTGAGAATTTTAAGTAAGTTTTCTTAAAAACTAATTAGTTAATACTTGATGTTCTATAGTATTCCAGAAAAATAAATTGGATTCAAAAGAAAAGCTTGAAGTTGACAGGAGTCGGCCAGATTTATCGATGCTCTGCCAAACTAAAAACGAGGCTAAAGTTTCGCGAAGCGAAACTTTAGCCTCGTTTGGACTCCAAAATAGTTATTCCCCATTGCTTAATGAACCATTCCCCAAAAAGTTATGAACACGAATGAGCCGAGAATTATTAAAAAATACCCAAATCGTCGCCTGTATGATACCGCCATCAGCCGTTACATTACCTTGAAAGAGGTTAAAAACTTGGTTAAACAGCATGTCACATTTCAGATTCAGGATGCGAAAACGGGGGAGGATATTACCCGCAGTATTTTGCTACAAATTATTCTTGAACAAGAAGAAAAAGGGGAACCCATATTTACGTCAGAAATGCTGGCTCAATTGATTCGGTTTTATGGCGATACGCTGCAAGGCATCGTTGCCAACTATTTTGAAAAAAGCCTTGTGTTGTTTGCCAAACAACAAGACGAATTACGCAAGAACATGTATAATCCGGTTTCGTTTATGACTGATATTGCTGAACAAAATCTTAAGTTGTGGAAAGATTTGCAAGATAATGTTTTTAAAACAGCTTGGCATGGTAGTAGCCATAAACACACAAAAAACGAGAACCAACCAGAAAATTCTGATGATTAGAAGAGAGTTGTCATTCATCAAGTCGTTTTATGACACATCCTTTAGCAAAGAGGGGAACTAAAAGACTTGATCATTGAGTAATTTGTTAACCAAAGGATAATTAAATTAATGACAAATAGAGTTGCGTTGGTTACCGGTGGCACCGGCGGTATAGGTACAGAAATATGCAAAGTACTCGCCAATAACGGTTGCCGTGTAGCCGCTTCTTGGCTGGCGGGCGTTGATGATGGTGAAGGGTGGCAAGCTAAATGCAAAGATGAAGGCTTTGACTTTGCTATTGCAGAAGGCAATGTCTCTGATTTTGAGGCGACAGCCGCGATGGTTAAAGAGGCAGAGGCGAAACTTGGCCCAATTGATATTCTAGTGAATTGTGCGGGTATTACCAAAGATGGCTTTATGCACAAAATGGGACAAGATCAGTGGGAGGCCGTTCTTCGTGTCAACCTTGACAGCGTGTTCAATGTCACAAGGCAAGTGATAACGGGTATGAGAGGCAGAGGCTTTGGGCGGATTATCAATATTTCCTCAGTCAATGGTCAAAAAGGTCAAATCGGACAAGCCAACTATTCCGCTGCCAAGGCGGGTATGCATGGTTTTACGATGGCTTTGGCTCAAGAATCCGCCCGCAAAGGTATTACGGTTAACACGATCTCGCCTGGCTATATTGCCACGAGTATGGTTGCCGCGATGGGCGAAAAAACCGTTCAAAAAATGATTGAGCAGATACCAGTGGGCCGTTTAGGTAAACCCGAAGAAATTGGCAGGGTGGTAGCGTTTTTAGCGGCTGATGAATCTGGCTTTATCACGGGTGCTAATATTGCCATCAATGGTGGTATGCACATGGGCTGAATTATGAATTGTGAATTGTGAATTGTGAATTGTGAATCATTCATCATTAATCATTCATCATTCATCATTAATCGTGAATCATTGATCATTAATCATTGATCATTCATCATTAATCATTCATCATTCATCATTGATCATTCATCGTTAATCATTTGTAATTACCAATCAGGAGTCAACATGACGCAAAATGAACTCATGAAGCAGTGGACAGAATCAAACAAATCGGCAATGGACGCGATTAAGGAACTGGGCGAAATCAACACGAACGCCATGAGCCGTTTGACGCAACGTCAGCAGGAAATGGTTAATTTGTACATGGAGGAGGGGACTAAGCAACTGGAAGTGTTGGACGAAGTCAAAGGAGTGCAGGACATTGTTGCAGCCCAGTCTCGTTTGTTTACTGAACTCAATGAAAAATTGATGGCGAATGCGCGTCAAACGATGGATGATCTTGTCGAAGTGAAGGACAAACTTTCTACGTGGACTGAGAAAGGCATGGAAAATGCGAATGCCGCTTTTTCTCAAACCGCTGAAAACAAATAATCTGCGTTATCACCGAAAGCGGTGCCAGAAGAATGACAGTTTGAACGGGCGCATTTCTATTTTCCCACAGCTGGGCAGAAGGGTAATAGGTAATGCTCGACTCGCAAGTTTTTAGTCCTGAAAACCCTAACTACAAGGATTGTATATAATAAGGGATTAGATCGTGGTTGTACCCGGTTTAAATTCGCATCGATATACAATCCTTGTAGTTAAGGTTTGGCTTTATAAACAATTGATTTTAAAATAACTATTATTTTTATACCTAAAAATTAATTTTATTAAAAATCAATGAGTTGCATTTATAAACACTCAAAGTTGATTGCCGCAAAGCCAAATAACATCAAAAACTTGTGAGTTGAGTAATAGGTAATGGGGAATGGGGAATGGGGAATTTTTCCAGTTCAAATTTAGGTTGTGCCCCACAAAGTGGTGGTAAAAAATTTTCCAAATTGATGCCACAAGACTTTTGAAATTGCCATTACTACCCATTGGGGCACTACCCAAATTTATTGCCTTTTTTATGTCACTGATTCCAGATTCCCAAGTCTATTACCCTTTTCACCAATTCCCAAATCTCGATTCCCAATCTCCAATTCCCAAGAAACTATTTTAGCGTTTTGCTAGTATCTCTCAATAATTAACATTTAATTTATTGAATATCTCACCATTTGCTTAATAATTCTTTCTGTGTACAGGACAAAAAAGTGTTAAAGCGTTAAAGCCGTGATGCTATCGCTTTTTTGGCGATAGTATCACTAAAACAATAGCACTGGTTATTACAATAATATTTTTGACTCAATCAGGGTTTGTGAATTTAACCGTTTGTTTTTATTAGCTAAAATTGACGGACAAGTCTATTAAGGATTTTGGCAGACAGAGAAAGGTGATACCGCAAAAGTGCAAAAGTGATACTATCGCAAAAAAGCGATAGCATCACGAAATACTTTAAAATCAAAGGATTACAATTTTTGTCCTGTACATAGAATTCTTTAATCTCATTAATTTAAACTCAAATTAAAATATCTTATTATGTAAAAACTCATTGTATATCAGTGAGTTATAAATTAACTTTTAATATCAATAAATGAGTAGCTCATACTGCTTCCCTTTTTTAGGTGGTTTTTACAAAGCAATGAAGGTGTTCAAACCGTGGTTTGGGTGTGAATCGTTCATTAAGAATTGGGATTGTTGATTAAAAGATGTTCAAGTTTAAATTTGGTCATCGAAAAAATAACCAAGTTTTGCTCTCCAATTTAAATACCCAAAACTGACAAAAAAACTCGTTCTAAGCGGGATTGCCCATTGTATAATTAATTTTTAATAAGTACCGAAGCACAAATTTTCAGGCATTTTGTGCCCGGCAAGGTCCGTATCGATCCCACCGAGAAGGTGGGCAACAAAAAGACGTTGCCCACCCTACAAAAAATTCATAATACCTGAAAATTTATGGTTCAGTACTTATCTCTACTGGTTTGTAAAGATTACTGATTTTCATGCCGTTTACGTCGTTTACGTTTCACCATCCCAGGTTGAGTCTCTTGCAAAACTCATTTTTAATGGGAAATGGTTCATTAAGAATGGTTCATTAAGAATTATTTATTAACTTGTTTGTTGTTTTTAATACAATATTTAAGTTTACACTTTCCAATTCTCAATTCTCTAAGGTTCTTTGCGTTTTGCAAGTACCTCACGGATATTTAACCATTGAATCTGAAAACTGGAGTCGATACTTTGGTGTTCAACTCACCGCCATTGGGCAAAACTTCGCTACAATAGTTATCTGAAAAACCATAACAGAACAATAGAAATAAGACTTGTCAAAGAAGTTTAAGTGATAGACACTTTAATGTCTCAACAAATTTGAATAAAAACCATGAATGATAAAATAACTATTTTAGTTATAGATGATGAAATCGTTTCTCGCTATACCATAGAAGCGACCTTAGAATCAGAAGATTATACGTTAGTCTCTGCTGAAAACGGCAAACAGGCTTTGGAAAAAATTGAAGTAATAATGCCCGATTTAGTCTTGTTAGATGTGATGATGCCGGGTATGAATGGTTTTGAGGTATGTCGTCGCTTGCGTACTTATCCACACCTCGCTAATTTACCAATAATAATGGTAACTGCGTGGGATGAACCGGTTGCCCGTGCGCGTTGTTTGGAAATGGGAGCGACAGAAGTGATTTGTAAACCGTTTAATCACAATGAATTGAATGCGATTGTGTCTAAATTTACCCAATCTCACAACAACCAAAATGCCTGATTAGAAAACAACCATGCCCGAAAAAAGTACCATTTTAATTGTAGATGACGAACTGGTTTCTCGCTATACCGTTGAAGTATTACTCGCAACAGAAGGCTACACTTTGATGTTTGCCGAAAATGGGAAAGAAGCGCTAGAAAAAGCGGCCGAATTAATTCCCGATTTAATGCTACTTGATGTAATGATGCCGGGCATGGATGGGTTTGAGGTATGTCAACACTTGCGTGCTAATCCGCGCTTAGCGGAATTACCTATTGTCATGGTAACGGCGCTTGATGATCGTGACTCACGCTTGCGCGGCATTGAAGCGGGGGCTGATGATTTTATGAGCAAACCCTTTGATCGCGCTGAATTGCGGGCCCGCATCCGCACTATCACCCGCCTTAACCGCTATCGCCGTTTGGTGGAAACCGACGAAAAATTAGTCTATTTAGCCAATTATGATACGTTGACTGGCTTACCTAACCGTAATTTGCTGCTTGAACGACTGCGCCAAACCTTAGGCCGTGCCCACCGAACCCATCAAAAGGTGGCCGTGCTGGCACTGGATTTAGATAATTTTAAAATGATTAACGATTCGCTGAGCCATGAAGTCGGTGATAAAGTGCTATGCGAAATTGCACAACGTTTGACTCAACTGGTTTCAGAGATGGGAGTAACGGTTGCACGATTGAGCGGTGATGAATTTGTGGTGATGTTTGATACAAATAATATCGTCAAAGATGTCAGTGAAATGGCACCGCGTTTATTAGATAACATCAGCCGCCCAATGACAATTGATAACCATGAAATGGTTGTTACCGCCAGCATTGGTATCAGTGTTTACCCCAGCGATAGTGAAGAAGCTTCTCTTTTGCTAAAAAATGCTGATACGGCTATGTCGCGTGCCAAAGCGGCGGGTAAAAATACCTACCAATTTTTCACCGCTAAAATGAATAAAGTCGCCCTTGAGCGGTTAATTTTGGAAAACCGATTGCGTAAAGTATTGGCAAATAATGAATTATGTTTATATTACCAACCGCAAGTAGAACTGAGTAGTGGAAAAATAATCGGCATGGAAGCCCTTGTGCGTTGGCAACATCCGGATTTGGGTTTAGTCTCGCCTCTCAAGTTTGTGCCGGTTGCCGAAGAAATGGGGCTGATCATCCCCATTGGAGAATGGGTATTACGGACAGCTTGTCAACAAAATAAAGATTGGCAACGCGCCGGTTTTCCCCCTTTACGTGTGTCAGTTAATGTTTCAAGTCGGCAATTTCAGCCCAATAACTACTTATTAGAAACCATTAAAAATGCGTTAACTGATAGCGAACTCAACCCCATTTATTTGGAGTTAGAACTGACTGAAAGTGTGCTCATGGCAGAGGAAAATAACCAGCCCAATAGTATTTTTGAGTTGCTGACAGAGTTACAAGCGATGGGGGTACAGATTGCTATTGATGATTTTGGAACTGGCTATTCCTCTTTGAGCTATTTAAAACGTTTTCCCGTTAATACTTTGAAGATTGATCGTTCTTTTATTAAAGATATTGATACCAACAGTGATGATGCCGCTATTGCCACCGCGATTATTGCAATGGCACATAGTTTGCGTTTGTCTGTGGTTGCCGAAGGGGTGGAGACTTCAGAACAACTGGCATTTTTGCAGGAACAGCAATGCGAAATCGTTCAGGGGTTTTTCTTCAGTCGCCCCATCTCTGTAAAAGATATGACTCAAATGTTGCTGCAAGTCGATAAACAACCACTTTGTTGAGTGTGGAGTCCAAACTTTAGTTTGGGCTTTCCAAACTAAAGTTTGGACTCCTGAAAAATTCTCCAATTCCGAGGTTAACATGAAAAAAACCACCTTTTCGATTGCTTTACTGTTGGGATTTTCTAATGGCTACGCCATTGACATGCCGGCTGTCCACCCGAACATTGTTGAAGAAAATGGTAACCTCGTTTTCGTAGATGGAAGCGAAAAATATACCTTAAAGTCGGTGAATACGAAATACACGCTTAAACAATGGGTAGGCAATCCAACTGGAACAGACAGCGGTATTAAATTCAACTTTGGCACACTCAATGGCAAACTCTATTATGGCTTTATCAAGCCGGGGGATGGTCGTTATCCGCAACCGGTTTTTTCGCAAGGATCGTCCACCATCAAAAAAGGTCAAGCCAGCCTTGATATTTTAGGCCGGCTGAGTGGCAAATACGACATGATTGGGTGGAAAGAAACCGGGCGAGGCACACTCGGTTATCGGGTGGTGAATCAGGGTGGCACTATTCTCTATGACGGTAAGCTCGCTTTTACTGGCAAAAGTCCCTTTCAAGTTAACGCTGCCTCTATCGTCGAAGGGCCTTTCGTCAATTTTGCGGAAGATGGCAATTTCCATAACACCGTTCGCGTTTCTTTTGAGACGTTGAAGGAAACAACGGCCACTGTTGTTGCCCGCAATCCTAATGAAGGTACTCAAGTCCACACCTTCAAAGACGATACCAATACCACCCATCACGAAATCACGTTGACGGGGCTGATGCCTGATACGGTTTACTCATACACGGTGGAAACCGGACGCGATAATCATGTTTACACAGAAAGTTATTCTTTCAAAACAGCCCCCATTCCTGGAAGCCGAAAACCCTTCGTTTTTGCCTACGCCAGTGATTCACGCGATGCACAGGGCGGTGGTGAACGGAACATTGAGGGGACTAATGCCTATATCATGAAAAAGATTGTTGCCATCGCTAGGTTCAAAGAGGCCGCTTTTATGCAATTTACCGGGGACATGATTAACGGTTACCTAAACAGCGTTGATGCCACCAAAGTAGAATACCGCAACTGGAAACGGGCTATTGAGCCTTTCGCGCATTACATGCCCGTTGTCGCTGGCATGGGCAATCACGAGGTTGTTACGCACACGTTCCAAAAGACTTCGCGTAGCAATATCAAGCGGTTGAGGCAGTTTACCAGGGCACCGGGGACGTTTACAATCGATCGTTTCCCTTATGAAACTGAATCTGCCGAAGCCGTGTTTGCCAGCCAATTTGTCAATCCGACTAATGGGCCTGACAGTGAAGACGGCGCGGAATATGACCCGAATCCCAATCAGCAGGATTTTCCAAGCTATAAGGAAAATGTGTTCTATTACATTTATGACAACATCGCTATGATTGTGTTGAATTCCGACTATTGGTATGCACCTGGGATCAGAAGTTACCCTGAAACCGGGGGCAATCTTCATGGTTATTTGATGGACAAGCAGTTGGAATGGTTAGAAACCACCGTTGCAGTGTTAGATGCTGATAACAATATTGATTTTGTCTTTGTCACCCATCACACCCCCGCCTTTCCCAACGGTGGGCATCTCGGAGATGATATGTGGTATAACGGCAACAACGCGCCGAGAGCGGTAGTCAAACACGCCGCATATGGCGATAACTTGATACAACGGGGTATCATAGAACAACGGGATAAATATTTGAAAATATTGATGATAAGCCAAAAAGTCATTGGTTTTTTGACCGGTGATGAACATAACTTCAATTGGTTCCAGATTAACAAGGAGGTTAATATTTATCCCAAGAGTTGGGACAAGGAAGATATCCGGCAAAGCCCAGATTTTCGTCCGCTTTATCAAGTTAACAACGGCGCGGCGGGCGCACCTTATTATGCCCAACAGAAAACCCCTTGGAGTGAGCATGTACAAAGCTTCTCCACCCAAAACGCTGTGGTTTTATTCCATATTCATGGTAAATCTCTCCGAATGGAAGTTCTCAATCCCGACACGTTAGATACGATATGGCCTTAGGTTTTTTCCCTTCACCTGGGGCTATTCACATTTTCAGGGTTGTGGCAGCGGGTTCTATTTTTACCCAGGTTCCACCTGGGGCTATTCACATTCAACCCCTTCGGGGTTGAGGGCGTTGGTTCTAGTGCACGATCGCTCCAATCCCAGGGCCACCTCAGCCAACGGCTTTAGCCGTTGGCGTTGGGTGGTATCGATCCTTCCGCGAAACTGCACTAGTACAGCAATCACTAAGTTCGCATAAGACTTTTTTAGATTGCTTTGCCCCTGAAAGGGGCTGACATACCAGCCTAGGGCAACGCCCTAGGATTTATGGGTTTAGAATTT